>JAZRYU010000084.1:0-3101 GCA_045600885.1 Prevotella sp. | reverse complement strand
TAACCGGACTGTATGTTCCTGCGCGAGGCAAAAAGATACTGTTGTTGGAAAACATACCTTTGCCAGTGAATACTACTCCGTTCATGCCATTCACAGTCGTAAATTGGTGATTACAATGAGACATTCTATCATTCCACAATTCATCCTTTGTAGGCAGGCGCCAATTGCTACCCCACGAAGGAAGATGATCGCAATCGTAAATTTTTCCTTTGTTAGTAAGTGATCCGCCAACATTATATTCGGCAAACTTCGGACTGCCTTGCCATAATTTTACCCAAGGAACATCAACTGAGGACCCATTGATGGTCGCTTTTGTCTTACCTTTGGTTAAAATTCCTGTAAGGGAAATATCTGTAATCTTGGACCGTTCTACCTTTATCGTGCTCCCTGCTTTTAGAGTCTTAGTTGCCACATCGCCCGTTGAATCCGTGAATTTTATTGTCAAGTTGGAATAATCTCCCTCTGGCATGGCGAAATAAAATGCCTGAGTCTCCGGTGTCAGAACAACTTCAGAGTTTGTACAATTAAGAACAACTTCTCTGTAGCCTTCCGAACTGTTTTGCTTTACTTGCGCCTTACCGTTTGCATCAAAAGTGGCTTTTCCCGAAATGTATTTGTCACCAGATATGATTCTGATCTCCTTGAGTTTTCCATCACCATTCAAGTTCATACGGATCACACCAGTTGCAACTCTGAAGGTTGTTATGGTGGTTTCGTGTATCATACTATAGACAGTCACCTTTGCAGACATTGGGAT
Organism: Prevotella sp.; assembly: GCA_045600885.1. GTDB lineage: Bacteria > Bacteroidota > Bacteroidia > Bacteroidales > Bacteroidaceae > Prevotella. The sequence goes on along the minus strand of JAZRYU010000084.1, from coordinate 2,344 downwards.
CTTTGGCCCAATACCGGATGCATACTGTTGTACTTGAGATAAAACACCAACTGACTGGTCATGAGTCAAATCTGCTCCGTATGTCGCTATATACTCGCCCGAAGGGAGTTCGTCTCCAACGAAAACACCGGATGTTGAACCCGCGCCACTAGAGAGGTTATAGATGTGATACTGCTTGTCACTGGGGTTATAGATTCTGATCTGATCGCCCTCGCTCCAAAGGAAACGATAGCCATTTTGATCATCACCTTCAAGAGTTGCTCTGGTAGTTTCATCGATTTCGATACTTGCCATAATAGTCATCTGAGACGACTCCAGGAAAGATTCGGTGCTCTCTTCTGAACACGAAACCAGACCAATAAGCATAACGCAAACAAATATGTGGAAAAATATCTTTTTCATTTTTTTAAGTTGCTTGGGAAGTTATTCAAAATCTTTATCATCATATTCAGCAGGAACAACTGTTATGTATTCCGTAGATCTTGGATCTGTAAAGGCAACATTGTAGATCTTATTGCGCTCAATAGTCACAAAATACTTTGTAGAAAGCTGATAAGGGAAGGTTTCACCATCCTCACTGATATCAATTCTCAATCGACCATACTCCTGTGGAGCGAGGGCTATGTAGAACACCTTGCTTTCATCACGAACAGGAACAGCGTTTGAAAAAATAACCGAACGCATCCTTTCTCCCTCAGCTGGATTTGGATTGGGATTGGTCAAAACCAAGCCCCCATCCGAGCCAACTTCAAATAATCCGAACATGGGTTTGACCGTGTTATACACCCTTATCCTCTTTACTTGAGAGATTTGGTGTTCGGGGACGGTAATCCTGAGCACACCGCAAAGATTCTTGAAATGGAGCTCAGTATTGTCGCTTTTAGCATACATAGGCATGGTGAAACCTCCATCTACCCATGGGTACTCCTCATCTGGTGGGAAGTGCATCTGGGGATTGCCATAACCCCATTGCACCATATACGAAGTTGGGAACAACGCCTCATAAGACGAGCCGCTTGCCTGCTGGTCGGTTGCCCAGAAAGTAGCTGTGGTTCCAGCATTCTGTGCTTCATAAATATAGCTTTTATTTATGCGGATCTGGTCGCCAATCTGCCAGCTGGGTGTCATGTCGGCCAAAGTGACTCTGGTGTTTAAGGTTCCCTCCATGACTGCGGTGAAGGTCAGCGTCTCATTCCTCTCGTCCTCGCCAGCCGAAGGTACCTCATTCGTCAATAACTCGTCCTTGGTGCAGCCACAAAGTGCAGCCGCCACGGTCAGTATAGTAAAAAAAAACTTCTTCATCGTCATACCCTCATTAACTGTTAAACCAATCTCGGGTGTCACCTTCCTCATACGTCTCGTTACTCTGTCCCGTAAGACTTGTGCAGATGATATCACTGTTGTCAATATCCAAAACCTTCATCGTTGGTTGCCGGTATGCCTTTTTCTCAGCATTGAATTCATTTGTGTTCATAAACTTAATTTGCTTTAATTCCGCAACACTTTGATCTAAATTAAATTATAAGTTCCCAAGCAACAAAAAAGTTGCTCAGGATTTTGCCATGTCAGATTTTTCACTTATCTTAGTGTTGCAATCAAAAAACAAGTATAAATCGTAACAAGACATGGCAAAGGTACGAACATATTTTGGACTTGCCAAATAAAATGTGATAAATCTTCAAAAAATACTCACTGTTTTGTTTATATTTAGTATTTTCAAGGCAAAAAGACATCTATAGAGAACCTTTCCAGCCTGGGCAGAAATGTTTGTACAATCAAGAACAACTTCTTTGTAGCTGTCCGAACTGCGCAATGGTCATCATCGCAATGGTATACGTCTGTACCGACGTCAGAAGGAGAGATCGCAGAAATGATGGACAAAAAGACAGGTTATAGTTGAATATCATGCTCAGGCTCTTCCACTATAAAGCGTGTAACGAAATGCTCAAGCAACTCTTCTGTAAAGAATGGATTGTCGGCAAGAATATTTCTATTCGCCAGAATGTACAAACTGTATTTCGGTGTTCTGATATGCTTGAAGTACTTGTCACTGATTCTATTCGAAACTAATCTGCAATAAAGTCGATATCTGCGAGTATTGTTGTGAGTGTCATTCTCATCAGGATTACCAATAAACATAAAAGTAGCTAATGGATCTTTTCTGAGAATTTCCAGCATCAGATTAAAGACCGTGTAGACAATTGTTCGTGGCTCGAAAGTGTTGGTTAGATGAGAATACTTCTTGGGAGAATTTAACATCGATTTGAGGAAGAACTTCACTCCATACACATGGTCACGATAAGCCTCTACTCTAATGATATAGAATAGCTTTGACTTTTCAGAC
>JAZRYU010000083.1:0-21131 GCA_045600885.1 Prevotella sp. | reverse complement strand
GTTCGTACGGAGGTAAGCGGTTCGAGCGTGACTGGCTATTTCTGGGGATTGACTTATGGTAGCACTGGTAATACCATAACACTTGCAGCGAATAGCGTACAGGATGGTTTCGGCAACAAGTATGCTGAACCTATTTCTATCACTTTCAACGTAAACAGCAGACCAACTGTTACGAAGAAAACCTTTGACTATATCGTTGGCAAGGATGGTACTACCATTGATGCTGCTGTGACTGCGATAAACAATGCATCCGGCACAGATCGCTACTATGTGTTTATTCCTGATGACGAATACGAACTGACGGGCAACCAATCGAATGCTATGACATGGATTACACGTGCTAACGTGTCTCTCATAGGTCAGAGCCAGAATGGAACGATTCTCAAGAATACTCCTTCAACGGCAGGTATCTCTTCTACATCAACCATTGAGTTCCGCGGCGGTTCAAACAATAACTACGTGCAAGACCTCACTTTGAAGAATCAACTTGACTATGGTGCAAGTGGATCTTATGGTGTAGGCGTTGCATTCTATGACCGTGGTCAGAAGAATATTCTGAAGAACGTATCACTCCTCTCAAATCAGGATACATACACCTCTGCCGGTTCACGTGGATATTTTGAGAACTGTAAGATTGCGGGTACTGTTGACTTTATCTGCGGTTCGGGCGATTATTACTTCAATGGATGTGAGCTGATTATCAACAACCGCACAACTGCAAATGTCATCACTGCTCCATCAACCCTGGCATCAGAGAAATGGGGATATGTATTTGAGTCATGTACAGTAAGTGCTGAGAACGATGCCGCTGCGACAAACCAGGGTGGTAAGTATAACCTTGGTCGTCCATGGAAGGATGCGCCAGCTTCTACGTTCCTTAATACAACACTTAATCTACTTCCTGCCAATGCAGGTTGGACAGGTATGACCGACGGTCTGACTGTCCGTTTCCATGAATATGGTTCTATGAACTCTTCTGGCGCAGCGCTTAGCCTCTCTTCTCGTAGTATTTTGGCATGTAAAGGCGCAACAGCAGACAACCCAGTATTGACAGCAGCTCAGGCAGCAGAATATACCATGCACAATGTGATTGGTGGTACTGACGGCTTCGATCCTACGGAATATACAGAGCAAGTTGCTGTGGCTAATATCCATCTGTCAGGCGGTACACTGACATGGGATGCCAACGACTATGCAATGTGTTGGGTAGTCTTCAAGGATGGCGAATACTACGCTAACCCTATCACTAATTCCCTTGCTCTTACAGAGTCCGGCACATACACCGTTCGCGCAGCAAACGCAATGGGTGGACTTGGTGAAGCTAGTACAGGAGTGAATTATACATACATGTCTGCTGGCGGTGCGGTATTGGTTCACACTGCTTCTACATCATGTGGTACAGATAACACTCAAGTGACTTACAGCTATGATGCAGAGACTGAACACTTCAACAACGAAGGTTCTGGTACATGGCAGGGATATGCCTTTGCACAATTTGACATAACAGTGCCAGATGGAAAACAGGTAAAGGCTGCAACGTTGAAGTGGCGCGGAACATCAGGCAAGACTTATACCTCAAAGTTGTATTATCTTAATGAAGGAAGAACCGTTGATTTCAATGCTATATCTACACAAACATCTGGTCTTCTTCGTATGAATGGTATTAAAACTCAGATAGGCGGCGAGATAGAAAGTCTTAACGGTGGAAAATCATTCGAAACAGATGTAACAGCTGCGGTAAAAGCCATGGCATCTGCTTGTACGATTTACTTCCAATGGACAGCGAATCAAGGTGGTGCTGATCTTTATGGTAAAGGATCTGCAAATGCTCCTACTCTCGTTGTTGAGTTTGAAAACATACCTAAGTATCGTGTTTCTGCTTCTGCTACAAATGGTAGTGTTATTATTACCAACAACTCTACTACTGTGACGAATGGTTCTATGGTTAATGATGGAACAATTCTTACATTTACAGCAAATCCTGCTGCAGGTTATCAGTGGAGTAATTGGAGTGATGGTAACACTGATAACCCTCGTAATGTTACTATCAATGGTGCGGATGTTGCTCTTGCTGCAATATTTGCTCCTATGAGCATTGAAACTATTAGTGATGACGTGACTATTGGATTGACGACAGTTGTATCCACCAACAGTCAGGATCCAAATGCAATAGCCACTTGGAAAAGTTCAAATGGAATCATTGCAACAGAATCTAACGGTAGTACTGCAGAAAAATACACGAAAGGTGACAAAGGTGTAAATCATGGCTCTGATACATCTTATTACTCTCTCTACACCTTTAAGAATAATATTGCATATTCGGCATTCCAGACTCAGCAATATGTGGGTTATACTGTAAATATTGCAGATGGCTGTAAGTTTAGCATTAATGGTATCGATGCTTCTATTTATGCTTCTGCAAGTATGACGTGGAAAATTGTTATCTTAGATGACAATGAAAACGAATTATACACTACAAGCAGTACTTCAATGTCAAATTATAAGAATAATGAAGCAGGAACTACAATAAACGAAAACATAACAGATGTAAACCTTCAAAATTTGACAGGAAAATTCCATGTAAGAGCGTATTATTACTTTAATGGAACTGGTAAGTATTTATGTTTCCCAAAACTGCATTTAAGCGGTATCGCTACAGTTCCTGCCACCGTCACCGCCACCGTAGCCTCTACTCGCAAGTTCGGTTCATTCTCTTCTCTCTACAACGTAGATTTTGGAACGGATGAGAACGCTGCTGTTCAGGCTTATACTGTTAAGGTGAAAGATGCTTCTACTGTAGTGCTTACACGCTTCTTTGGTGTGCTTCCTGCTGGTGAGGGTGTTGTGCTCTATGCTCCAGATGCTACAAAGAGCCAGACATTCAATGTTGCTGCTTCTGCAACTGCGTTGACAATAGACAACGATATGATTGGTGTGCCTGTTGCTACAAATGTGGAAATGTCCACAACTGCTGGTCAGGCTTATGTGGTTAATTCTGACGCATTCAGACCGCTTTCTCAATCTGGCACTATAGCTGCTGGTAAGGCTTACGTTCGCATTCCATCATCTGCAGGTGGTGCTAAGGCTATCAGTATGATATTCAATGATGAAGAAGAAGTTACAAGCATCAGCAACAACTTCTTCAACACTAAGCCTATAGAAACTAAGATTTATAATCTTCAGGGCATCGAGGTGAAGAATCCTATTAGAGGTCACATTTATATAATCAACAACAAGAAATGTATTTTCAAATAGGAGGAGCAGACATGAAGAAGCAATATAAATCACCAAAGATAAAGCTTTTAGATATTGAGGCTGAACAGCCTATAGCGGCTTCACCATTTATCCCTGTCATTCCTGGAAGTGGTGTAACACCAGGAGAAGCTGAGGCTAAAAGATTCACAAGTCTTATCATCGACGATGAAGAAGAATACGAAGAATGCGACGAATAACATCTATCTTACTCTGCTGTCTGCTCCCAAGCATTGTTTGGGGACAGACGGCTTTGCGTTTATCTCCTACTTACTCCAAGCCGATGGTGGAGGCGCGGGGGGAGAGTGCTATGAAGGGACATGACGAGAACCCTAACCGCTATGCCAGCAGTTACTGGGACTATGTCGGCGGACTCGTGGCAAAGGCTCTTCTGAAATATTATCAGCAGTATAAGGACGATGCGGATTATGCCGAGAGTGCTGAGAAGGCGTATGCCTTGGCGAAAGGTTATGCGGACAAGAGCGTTGGCAACGATGCTAACAACCCTATCCAGAATGGTTTCGTCTATGGCTCTATAGATGCCATCGCGGCGTCAAAGATTCTCATCGACCTTCACGAGCGTGAGCAGGACAGCAAGGGCAGGTCTAAATACAAGACTGCTGCGGAATGGGTGACTAACTATGTTCTTACGGACTATCCGAAGATCACGCAGGAACTGGGCAAGGGCGGCTTCTACCACAAGAAGGGCTACCCTAACCAGATGTGGCTGGACGGTCTCTACATGGGTGCAGCCTATCTGGCGGAATATCTCCACGCCTTCAAGCCTGCCAATGAGGCTGAGGTATGGAAGACTATCGCCTTGCAGTTCAAGACTATCCACGCTCACACCTGGGATGCAGAGAAGCGTCTGAACTACCACGCATGGGCTGCCGCCATTGACGACAATGCTTTCTGGGCTAAGGAGCTATGGAACGAAGACCATACGGAAAAGACTACGCTCAGAATCAAGGAAGGTCATTCGCAGGAATTCTGGGGAAGAGGAATGGGATGGTATTTCGCGGCACTGGTTGACGTGCTGGAATATATGCCAGAAGGTGCTGACAGGGATGCTCTGATGGACATTCTTCTGGATGTGGCGAGCGGTCTGAAGGCTCGTCAGGACAAGGATGCGGGCGTATGGTGTCAGTTGCTGCAATACCCAGAAGGAACGGAGTTCGTGAAGGGAAGATATGAATCGAGCAAGGCTGCCGGAAACAACGTTTCTAAAGAAACGAAGAAGAACTATTTCGAGGCTTCGGCATCGTGTATGTTTACCTACTCTTATCTGAAAGCGTGCCGACTGGGACTTTTAGACAAGGAGGAATATGAGCCTGTTGCGCGAAAGGCTTTCGAGGGTCTGCAGAAGGTGTTCATAAAGGAGGACGGCAGCGGAAAACCGTCGTTGGGAAATATCTGTCGCTCGGCAGGTCTTGGCGCAAGCGGAAACAAGTATCGCGACGGTTCGCCTCAATACTATCTTTGGGGAAAGGATGCCACGGAGATTGCCACTAACGAGGGTAAGGGCGTGGGACCTTATATCATGGCGTGCTTAGAATATGAAATGATCCCCTCTAACTCTACCACAGGGGGTGGACCAGTTATCGCACAGAGTCAGGACAAAGAAGAAAAAACCTTCAACCTGAGCGGGCTGAAGGTTAATGGTAATCATAGAGGAATCGTGATTTCTAAAGGAAAGAAAATTTTGAAGGAGCATTAAAAAATGTAGGGCGAAATCTTCTCTTTTTCTTGAAAGGAAAAAAGAACCGAGAACTGGACACCCTAAATATTTTATCAAGAATTAGTGAATTAGTGAGTCTTTTTAATTCTTTTGAATTCATAAGAAGGAGTGAATCTTTCTGATAACCTTCACAAATTCACAAATTCTTGATAATAAAAAAACTACGTGATATTTATTGCTTCAAGCCTTCCAGACCGAGGCCTTCAAGGATTCCATTGATGAAGCCTTTGCCTTCGGTGAAGATGCCTTTAGCCTTATCGCCAGCCCATTTAGTAAATGTGGCTACTGCGCGACCTTCCATCTCGCCCATCTTCTCACGCTCTTTTGCGGTGAAGTTACAGCGATTGATGTCTCTTTCAATATCCTTATAGTCATTGATGGCATCTTTCCAATCTTGCACTGTATAGCGATCACCATATTTCTCGATGCGGTTGGTAAGCTTTTCCATACGAGACATAGTGCGATACTCTGTGCTACAACTGCTTGCAGACGCTACGAGAACGAGTGCGAGCGCTACTTTCATGATTTTTTGTTTCATAGCGAAGACTTTTAATATTAAAGATTAAAGATTAAGGATTAAAAATTAAAAGTACTGTTTGAAACTGTTGAAGATGCTGCGCCATACGGATTTATCTTCCTTGAAGTTCTCTGAGTTGCGCAGTGATTCAATAGCCTTCTTCTCATCCTTGGTGAGAGTCTTTGGCACATAGACGCTGATATTCACGATGAGATCACCGTTAGTGTAGCCGTAACCTCTTACAGGAGGCAGTCCCTTGCCGCGCAGACGCTTCACGGTGCCAGGCTGCGTGCCCGGTTCGATGGTTATGCGGAGAGTCTTGCCGTCGATGGAAGGGATGTCCACAGTGCCGCCAAGGGCTGCTGTTGGGAAGTCGAGCAGAAGGTTGTAGATAAGGTTCTGACCGTCGCGGATGTATGTTTCGTCTTCAATCTCAGTGATGATAACCTGAAGATCGCCAGGAATACCGCCGTGCATACCCATATTGCCCTTGCCGCTGACAGGCATTACCATGCCTTCCTGTACGCCAGCAGGAATCTGCACCTCGATAACCTCTTCCTGATCAACAACTCCGCTTCCGCCACAATGCTTACATTTGTTCTTGATAATCTTTCCTTCTCCGCCACAGGTAGAGCAGGTGGTCTGCGTCTGCATCTGACCGAGGAAGCTATTGACAACCTTATACTGTACGCCACGTCCGTTACATGTAGGACATGTTTCGGCAGCACTACCCTTCTCTGCTCCTGAGCCGGAACATTCAGGACAGGTCACCTTGCGGCGAATCTTGAACTTCTTCGTGCAGCCGTCGTGAATTTCCTTCAGAGTAAGCTTTACGCGAATGCGGAGGTCAGAGCCTTTGTGTACACGCTGCTGAGAGCCTCCACCGCCAAAGCCGCCGAAGCCGCTGAATCCACCTCCGCCACGACCGCCGAAGATATCGCCGAACATAGAGAAGATGTCGTCCATAGAGAAGCCTCCACCGCCAAAGCCGCCGAAGCCGCCATCGCCGAAGCCACCAGGTCCGTTGAATCCGAACTGGTCGTACTGCTGGCGCTTCTGCTCGTCGCTAAGCACGCCGTATGCCTCTGCCGCCTCCTTGAACTTCTCCTCAGCCTCTTTCTGTTCAGCCTCAGATTTGCCCGTCTGACGGTCAGGGTGATACTTTATAGCCACCTTACGGTAAGCCTTCTTTATTTCGTCTGCCGTAGCTGTCTTTTCGACGCCCAGCACTTCGTAGTAGTCTCTTTTCTGTGCCATCTGTCTAAAAATGAAAAATGAAAAGTGAAAAATTAAAAATGGTTCAACTTAAGCGCCAACAGCAACTTTTGCGTGACGAATTACCTTATCATTTATCATATAGCCGGTCTGAACGCAGTCAATGACCTTGTTCTTCTTATCCTCGCCCATGCCCGGCACCATGGCTATAGCCTCGTGGAAGTCGGTGTTGAAGTCAGCATCCGTAGTGTCAATCTTCTTCACGCCGAGAGAGGCAAGAGTCTTTTCGAGCTTCTGGAAGATCATGTTCATGCCTTCGCGAAGAGCTTCGATGTCCTCGCTCTTAGCCGCATTGTCAAGAGCACGCTCCATGTCGTCAACAACTGGAAGGAAAGCGTTTACAGTACGCTCTGCGCCGTTGAGCACGAGGTCTGCCTTCTCCTTCATAGTGCGCTTGCGATAGTTGTCAAACTCAGCTATCTTACGGAGATACTTGTCGGTCATGTCCTCAAGTTTCTCTTCAAGGGTAGGCTCTTTTGGTTCAGAAGCTGACGCTTCTGACACAGGGGCAGAGGAGTCAGGGGCAGGGGCGTCAGACGCAGGAGCTGACGTAGCTTCATTATCGATTTCAACCTCAGAGGCAGGAACCTCTTCATTCAGTTCTTCGTTGTTTATCTTGTTCTTGTCCATAGTAAGTTTTGTTTTTCCTCTTTAAATGCAACTTTTGTGCCAAAGGACTTACTTTGACTTAAAAAGTCGAGGAGCAAACTCAGTGAGATAGATACGCCAGTTCTTCCAGATATGACCTTCCAGTGTCAGGAAGAACATATAGTTATAGTGCTTCTCGTCGAGAAGCTGGCGGAACTTGCGGTTGTCGTTAAAGAGGAAATCGTCCCTACCGATGGCTATATAGTACAGCTTTGGAGCCTTAGAGAACTGCTTTGCCAGCTTGCCTTCAAAGTCATCATAGATAGAAGCCTTCTGCTGTCCGACGATTGCGGCAGAGAAGAGTCCGACATAGTCAAACATATCAGGATACTGCTTTGAGATATGCAGGCTGTGGAAACCACCCATAGAGAGTCCGGCAATGGCGCGGTTCTGCTTGTTTGCCTTTGTGCGGTAATGCTTATCAATGAACTTTACCACGTCAGGGAAATGCTCCTCGAAGCTGCCATCCATGGTCTTTGGCAGGTTAAACGTAGGCTGCTTGAATCCGGCAGATGTCTGTCCCGGTGCTGCCTCCATAGCCATATTGCCGTTAGTCATCACAACGATCATCGGCTCAGCCTTTCCCTGTGCAATGAGGTTGTCGAGAATCTGTGATGTTCTGCCCAGGTCAAGCCAAGCCTCCTCGTCGCCGCCCATTCCATGAAGGAGATAGAAGACAGGATAGCGCTTCTTGCCCTGCTCATATCCGGCAGGAGTATAGACGGACATACGGCGCTTCATGCCAGCAACAGGACTGTCGTACCACACCTTTGAGACCGTTCCGTGTGGCACATCCTTCACCTCATAGAGCGAAGCACGGTCGCCACCAATGATGAACACATTGAAGACAGAAGCCACGTCGCGAATCATATAGACATTGCTTGGGTCAGTGGTCTTCACGCCGTCGATGATGAAGTTGTAGCAATAGAGCTCTGGCTCAAGCTTTTCAGTGGTGTATTCCCAAAGACCGTCGCCGTTCTTTGTCATCACTACCGGCTGCTGCTTAGGGAGACAGTCGCCGGAAACCTTCACGGTGTCTGCCTGTGGAGCATAGAGTCTGAACGTAACGCTGTTGTCAGGATTGATCTCAGGGGAAACGGTGTTATGTCTGTCCCAGAGAGACTGCTGAGCGAAAGCTGCTGCCGAGAGGCAGAGCATGAATAGGAAAAGGATTGTTTTCTTCATATTTTTGACTATAATGCAGCCAAGTATGGCTGCTTTTGATAGGATTATTCTTCCCAGCCGATAACATTCTTCATTGTTATTTCCTTGGCTTCCTTCTTTGTGAGCTGCTTAGCCCAAGAGACGCGGCCTTCCTTAGCTGCTCCTTCGCCACGGTTGTTATACTCCAGATAGCGAGCTGTCTGCTCGTTATCCTTGCTGCTCCAGTTGTGCCAGCCTTCCGGACGGATATGACCGCCAAGGTCGCAGTTCATAAAGAGCGTGTAAGCGTATGGACGCCACGGACGACCGAGATAGCATTTCTTTGCACTTGGCTTTGGAGCACCAAGGGCATCGCCCATCAAAGGAGCATCCTCTGCCATGGCACGGAGAGTGCAGTTGTTGAACACATAGCCGTACTTCACGTCCTGCGGAGTGCTTGCGGCTGTGATGAAGGAGTCGTTCTTATTCTCGATAAGACAACCTTCAAACCACACCGTAGCAGGACCGAAGATGAAGTCTGTAGTGCCGCAGATGTAGCAGTCCTTGAACAAGAGATGAGTGTTTGCTATGCCAGTGAAGAGGGTGTCCTGATGACCGAGAAGCTTACAGCCAAGCACGCGGATGCGGTCGCCTGTGGTATGCAGGGCAACAGCCTGACCCTTACGCACGGAGTTGTTCTCTATGGTGAGATTCTTCAGGGTGATATCGCTGCCTTCCACCTTCAGAGTCCATGTGCGGAAAGTGCCCATAGGAGTCTGAGTGCCAGCTATCGGCACGTTGGCATGATCATCCCAAGTGATGATGGTGCTCTTAGCGTCCTCGCCACACAGCTCGATGTTCGTCAGCCAGTGGTGGACAGTTACCTTCTCCTTATAAACGCCCTTCTTTATGAAGATCACCTTATGGTAGGTCATGTAGGCGCGGCACACCTCTATGGCGTCTTGCACATTGCGAAATTCGCAGGAACCGTCGCGAGCCACGAAGAGCGTGTCAGGGTTGTCATACTTATTTGCTGCGCTGATATTCAGTGAGCAGATTGTCAGCAGTAAAAGAATCAATCTTTTCATGTTTGTATTTTTTAGGGTTACCAATTATTACTTGACTTTGACCTCGACTTTGGCTTTGACTGCATTTCTCCATCATCACGATACGGTCTGCGAGGTCAAGGGCTATCTCAAGGTCGTGGGTGGAGAGAAGAACGGTCTTGTTGTATTGCCGAGCCAGCATACGGAGCATCTCCATCACTCGCACCTTGCTCGGATAGTCGAGGAAGGCAGTCGGTTCGTCGAGGAAGATGTAAGGAGTCTGCTGTGCCAAGGCGCGGGCTATCATCACTTTCTGCCGCTCGCCGTCGCTGAGGTTGTTTACCTTTCGCGTCGATTCCACGCCGGTTATCTTCAGGCATTCATCCACTATGCGGTTGTCCTCTTCCGACAGTCTGCCGAAGAACCCCGTGTAAGGCATTCTGCCCATGGCAACGAGTTCGCGGACGGTGGAGTTCTGGACGTCAGGCTTATCTGTAAGGACGACGGAAATCATCCTGGCGAGCTGACGCTTCGGAATGGAGTAAAGGGGGAGGAGCGCGGCATGAGATGCCGCTAAGCCGAACGGAGACGATGGGGATGATGCTAAGCCGGATGGGGACGATGGGGATGATGTAAAGCCGGATGCTGACACATCAGGCACGGGGGATGGTGGGGCTATCAGGATTTCGCCGGAGAGGGGTTTCTGGAAACCAGCCAGCGTACGGAGCAAGGTTGATTTGCCAGCGCCGTTCTCTCCGATAAGGCATGACAGCTTTCCGGCTTCAAGGCTGATGTTTATCCCTGAAGCCACCACGCGGTTGGCATATCCTATGGAGAGATTACGGGTTTGCATATTGTGGAAGAGTTTGGTTTTGATGCAGCCAAGTATGGCTGCTTGATTTTACCTTGACTACTTCATCCTTATCACAACGAAGCTGTAAGGCGGAAGAGACTGAGTGAAGCTTGAGGCGAGTTCTGCGTTTACGGTTGTAGGCGCCAGGCTGCCGTCCTTGTTAACATCGCCTGGCTTGCCGCCCTTGATGGTTGTGATGGTTGCCTGCATGGTTGCCGATGTAGGCATTGAAACACCATCGGTAATGATATTACCGAGACCGTTGAGGTTCACGGCAACTTCGACAGGAAGGTTTGTGCAGTTCACGAGCTTCACGATGATGTCGCCAGTCTTTGAATCGCGCACAACGGAATGAGCCACGCGCTTCTCAGCAGCTGCCATCTGTGCTGCCGCTGGAACCTTCTCCTGAGCAGCCGTAAGGTCAAGGTCTGCGTAGATATATTCGTCGCCAGAGTTCAGACCGTAAAGCTGCTGAACATAATAGTTCACCGTAGGCTGAACGGAGGTGTTGTCGAAATAAATCATATCAGGATTCCACTGCGTATGACCGTTTCTGCCGAAGAGTGGTGCGTAGGATGCCATGACAACAACGTCTGCATTGCGCTCAACGGAAGTCAGATGGAGAGCCTCGCCAAGGGCATTCTCCAATGTTCTGCCCCATGAAGCCCATTCGCCAAGATAAACCTTCGTGCCGTTACGGTCGTATTTGTCGTAGAAGTCGCGGTTGTGGAGGAACCATCCCGGCTGCACGTAATAGTGCTCGTCAACGATGTCCACATTCTCCTTCTTAGCCAAAGCCCAGCCTGCCTCATAGTCAGAACCTTCGTTGAAAGGTCCGACAGTTCCGACCACCTCAATGTCCGGATACTGTACCTTGATGCGGCGGTTGATATAGTTGAAACGCTCAGTGAAGACGTCGCCAATGATGTCCTCATTACCTACGCCAATCATCTTCAGGTTGAACGGTTTCGGATGACCAGCCTTAGCACGCTTTGCTGCCCACTCCGACTTCTTAGGATCGCCGTTTGCCCATTCTATGAGGTTGAGCAGTTCCTGAGTGTATTCCTCCATCTGATCCATCGGAATACCGCCCTGCTGTCCCTTGCCGCCTCGTGAAGAGTTCTGGCATGGCACACCAGCAGGAAGAACAGGCAGCGGTTCTGCACCGATGTCTTCGCAGAACTGGAAATACTCGAAGAATCCGAGTCCTCTTGTCTGATGATAGTTCCAGATGTTGAACTGAGGCTTGCGCGCCCAGAGTCCGCCGATGGTCTCGTTCCAGTGGTACATATTGTCTATACCATTGCCATGGCTCATACAGCCACCAGGGAAGCGGATGAAGCGAGGCTTCATGTCAGCAAGTGTCTGTGCAAGGTCTGCACGAAGACCATTCTTGCGATTCTTGAATGTCTTCTGTGGGAAAAGGCTTACGAAGTCGAGCGCTACGGAGCCAGCCTGCTGTGGTTCTATAGAGAGAATACAGTTGGCAGCCGTTTCCTTCGCAGTGAGAACAGCCTTCTGCTGCTTCCACTCCTTAGAACCAATGCCCATTGAGCATTCCGCTATGGTCTTGCCGTCAGCCAAGAGCTTCACCTTGACAGTATTCTTTCCGGAAAGCATCTTCGACCAGATGGAGAGGTTATACTTCTCACCCTTCTTAACGGCGATGCCGTCCCATCCTTCGTTCTGCAGCGCACCGCCATTGCCTTCAGCTTCAAGAATGACGTAGTGAGAATTATTCTTATGAATAGGATTCTCCTCTGCAACAGAAACCTTCAGTCCGCCCTGCGTCTTCCATGCCGTCATGGCATTCCACGCAGCATTATCAGACTTAGAATATTCAAAGTCGCGGTTCTGGACGAGCTCTGCGTAAAGTCCGCCGTCAGCACCGTAGTTAATATCCTCAAAGAAGATGCCCATCAGCTTGCCTGAGATTTTCTTTGTCTCAGCAGGCTTAACGTTGAGCGTTGCCTTGAGACCTGAGATTCCACGGAAGCGCTCTGCATCCTGATCCGCACGTTCGTTATAGTTATTGTTGCGGATAATGGCATCGTTTGTCATATAGCGGAGACTAAGCAGATCGTCCATCGCCATGCGGTGAATCTCGCCCGTTATCTTCTTGCCACCGACGGTCAGTTCCTCAGCCTTCCAGGCCTTCTGATATTCCGCCTCAGAGATAGGTTTTGGATCTGTCCACGAAATGAAGTCGCCGCTTGACACGCTGTAGCATTTGCCTTCCTTCGTAGTAAAGCGAACGATGAATTTTCCGCCTTCCCTGCTCAACGCTGGCTTATAGACCGAGCTTACGCCCTTGCAGTAAGGATAGTCCTGAGGCTTCCATGTAAAGAGGTCGGCAGAATGGGTTGTAGCAAACTGCTTCTCCGACTTATCCACCTGCCATACAGTGTACCATTTACCGTCGTATCTCACCGATGAAGGCGTTGAGAGCATCTGCTTATCTGCGCCCCATGCTCCGTAGTCGCTCTTTACGTAGGAATAGTCGTCGCAAAGTTTCGACCAAGTACGATTGTCTATGCTATAAGCCACCTTAAGGCCTTCCTTAAGGTCGCCATGACTATACAGAAACACGCTGACAGAGTCTGGTCTGGCGGCATTTGCTGTAGCTGCCGAAGAGAGTAGCAGAGAGTAGAAAAGTGTTTTTAATGTGTTCATTTCGTTGTTAGGTTAGTTATTTCTGCGTGCAAAGGTACAACTTTTATGCGAATTTCATAAAATAAACACAAAGAAAAAAAGAAAAAAGTATAATCCGTGCCTCTTTTGCGCAGATTATACCTTTCCTGTAGAAGTTATAAAGCTATGCAGCGGGCATCATATCCCACTTTAGATCATACCGAGGAAATACTCGTGTACGCGCAGGTCTGTGTTGAGTTCCGGATGGAATGCGCATACGAGCTGATGATCCTGACGGGCAGCAACGATATGTCCGTCAACAACGGAGAGCACGTCAACACCCTCGCCCACCGACTCAATATAAGGAGCGCGGATGAAGGTCATCGGGATATCTCCTATGCCCTTGAAATCGCTCTTCACATAGAAACTGCCTAACTGTCTGCCGTAAGCATTTCGCTTCACCTCAATGTTCATCGTGCCGAGGTGCTTATCGTCGAGCATGATGAGTCCGGCGCACGTACCAAACACTGGCAGACCGTCGCTGATAGCCTGACGGATAGGCTCTGTCAGAGCTTCATCGTTCATTATCTTCATCATCGCCGTACTTTCTCCGCCGGGGATGATGAGCGCATCTTTCGGGCGGTTCCAGTCGTTGATATTCCTGATAAGAAACGACTCCACCCCAAGACGTTCGAGCATCTGCTGGTGTTCAGCAAAGGCTCCCTGCAGTGCCAATATTGCTATTGTCATGAAGCCTTGTATTATTTTCCACGTTCAGCCATGAGCAGCTGTATCTCGCTCTCGTTAATACCAACCATTGCCTCGCCGAGGTCTTCGCTGAGTTCAGCGAGAATCTTCGGATCGTTGTAGTTAGTAACAGCCTTCACGATAGCCTGAGCGCGCTTCACTGGGTCGCCGCTCTTGAAGATACCGCTACCAACGAAGACACCTTCTGCTCCGAGCTGCATCATAAGAGCTGCGTCAGCAGGAGTGGCAACACCACCGGCTGCGAAGTTTACAACAGGCATCTTGCCGTTCTCATGAACATACTGAACGAGGTCGAATGGCACCTGAAGCTGCTTTGCTGCCTCGTAGAGTTCATCCTCGCTCATAGATACAAGACGGCGAATCTCGCTCTGCATCATGCGCATGTGACGAACAGCCTGGATGACGTCGCCTGTGCCTGGCTCGCCCTTCGTACGGATCATTGTTGCACCCTCATTGATACGGCGGAGTGCTTCGCCAAGGTTCTTTGCACCACAAACGAAAGGAACCTTGAACTTGCGCTTGTCGATGTGATAGACATCATCTGCTGGAGAGAGAACCTCGCTCTCGTCGATATAGTCTATCTCGATAGCCTCAAGAATCTGCGCCTCAGCGAAATGACCGATGCGGCACTTTGCCATAACAGGAATTGATACAGCCTCCTGAATGCCACGAATCATCTTTGGATCGCTCATTCTGCTTACGCCACCAGCAGCGCGGATGTCTGCTGGGATTCTCTCCAATGCCATAACTGCACAAGCACCGGCAGCCTCGGCTATGCGAGCCTGCTCAGGTGTTGTAACATCCATAATAACTCCGCCCTTGAGCATCTGAGCCAAGTTGCGGTTCAATTGTGTTCTATCTTCCATATTTTAAGGGTCATAGTTTAGTTTTCCCGCTGCAAAAGTACAAAAAAGGAAGTATTTGGAAAAGTTTTTGTTCTCGTATGGTTTGTTATTAGCAACTTTTTATTAACTTTGCAGCCAAATAGTAAATCGTAAATCCGTAAATCGTAAATAATAAATGTTTCTTCCAATCCTAAGTATCAACGGCTCTGACAGCACCGGAAGGTCGGGCGTTCAGGCAGACATAAAGGTGGTAAAAGATCTTGGCGGCTATGCCATGACTGCAATAACATCGGTAACGGTTCAGAACAGCCAAGGCGTTACCATGGTCAGCGAACTCCCCACGGAGGTCGTTGCAGGACAGGTGCGTGCCGTATATGACGACTGCCATCCGAAGGCGATAAAGGTGGGCATGGTGAACGGAGCGGAAACCATCCGTCGCATCCGAGATGAGATAATGGGCTGCCGTAACATTGTATGTTCGCCCGTGATCATCTCTTCCAACGGCTTGCGACTGATGGACGATGAATCTGTCCGTACCTATCGATGCCTGATGCCGATAACGAAACTCCTCGTGATGAAAAGTCAGGAGGCGGAGATTGTGCTCGACATGAAGATAACTACCGACGAAGATATGGCGAAGGCGGCACAGCGGTTCCACGACGATGGTGCGGAGTACGTTCTGCTTCGCGGCAGTTGCCATGCGGAAGGGCGTGTGACGGCACTGCTCCATGCCGATAATCAGCAGCGGTTCTTCTCATCATATAATATTGAAGGATGGCAGCGCCACGGCGTTGCCGGCAGTTCGTCAATGGCTCTCGCCGTCAGACTGGCTATGGGCGACAGCATAGACGTAGCCTTGAAGAATGCCCACGAATACCTCCACAACCAGATAGTCTATTCTGTTGACTCAGAGAACTACGGCATCCGTCCGCAGGAGCTTTACAACAAGCTGCTCTCCCTCATCGTGCAATATCACCGCACCAACCACGACGTGGCTTTCTATGCCGACCGACTTGCCATCACTCCGCGCTATCTGGCTCAGGTGACAAAGATGGTGGCATCAAAGACTCCGAAGCAGATCATTGATGCTCACCTTCTGCTACAAAGCAAAAATCTCTTGCAGAACACATCAATGTCCATACAAGAGATTTCTGATGTCCTTGGCTTCTCTTCTCCTATCCTCTTCACACGCTTCGTAAAGCAGCGCGAAGGAATATCGCCAAGGGAAGTCAAGAGATTATCTGTTTAGATTCGTGATTATTTTTGCGACAGTTTCTTTAACAATTGCTTCACGATACCCTCAACGCCTCCATATCCATTGAGCATAAGTTCGCAGGCAAGGGGTGAGTTGCTGTAATGATTATGGTCGGAGAAACAGGCAATGATGGCTTGCGCCGCAGCCTCACGACTCTCATAGCCATTCTTCTTGTAATCTGCTACGAAAGCATTGAATATCTTGTCAGCATTCATGCCTATCTCCACAAAGCCGAGATAGTTAGGATCGCTCTCTGCACGGGCAGCAGCCACCTTGCGCGTAATGACATCGTAGGCATCACGACGATAACTGTCGAACGTCTGCGTCTCGCTGTTATAGCCCTTTGTCCATCGTGACACTGCCCCATGCGGCGTATAGCTGTTCAGCATAATTTGCGCACCGAAGCGCTCCGCAGCATCTATGTATATGTTGAGGTCCTCTTCAAAGGTCTTGTTCATACCGTTCGTGCCATTATTGCCAAACATCACGATGTCGCCTGGATGAATATCGCAGAGCACCTTTGCCAATCTTGCCTGCTGATAGTAGGTGCGGAGGTTTCGTCCACCGGCTCCGTCGTTACACATCTCGTATTTTTCTGCCAGTTCCTTATATACTCCCTTGGCTATGAGCTCCAGAAGATGGTGCATCCATGAGCCGCGATTGGCTGAAGTGGAATCGCCGATGTGGTGAAACTTACGTTTCTTCCTTGGCTGTTTCTTGTCCTGAACAGAGATGCTGACAAAGGAAATCTGCGGTGTTGCGCCATTACCTGTTGTGGAAAAGAGGTCTATCTTTCCGTCTATGCAAGGGACAACGAAAGTGGCTGTATCTGCCTTTTCCTGCCTTCCAAGTTCATAGCCAGGGAGGTCCTCGTTCAGATAGCCCGCCATAAGCACTCCGGTATATGCCACCTTTACGTCATACACCCTACCCGACTCAGCCTCTATCTCCACGCGCTGCGTATTGTCCGTAGCTGCGACGGCGTTCTCCGCAGGAGCGGAGAGGGAAGCAACGTATTTTGAGGCCGTAAACTTCTTCTTGCCTACAGAGAGTGTAGCGGTCATATTGCCGATGAAGTTCATTGGGGTGTTGCGAAGGTCGAAGGTCGTCGTAAGGCTATTTTTTCCGTTAACGGAAAAAGCGCCATAGGAGTCGCAGTATTGCCCCTTCGTATCGTTCTCCGTCTTGAAGCCATCGATGTCCCAGACTACGGAGAAGTCCTTCATGTCCGCCTCGCTGACGGCTTTTCCCTTAGCATCCTTTACTACGAGAGTGTATTTGTTCTTATACGCTGTGTCGTGATTTATACCAGAAGTCATCAACATCTCGCCTGCAATCTCCACAGAAGCAATGTTCTGGGCATTCACAGTGGAAGTAATAGTCAGGAGAGCCATTAAGAGAATCTTTTTCATGTGTAAATGTTTTCCTTTTATTTCTTGAATTTCCGTTTCAGTCGCTTCACGCCTTCTACTCCGAGGATTGTCAGTCCGCCGTATTGGAACGTCTTTGCCATTCCAAAAAGAACGAACCACAACACTCCCTTAGCCGCAGTACTGATAGGAAGTGCCATCTGGGCAAAGGAAAGGATGTAGCAAGGCACACAGCATAACAGCACTATGACTCCCGTACGGAAGGACAACCGGCTGAGCCATTGGGTGATTTTTGCAATATAGGATTTCATGTTGGGTTATAAGATATTTCAGAATGAGTACAGTGCTTTCATTTTATGCGGAAAGTCAGTTTTCCCTTCTGCCTCATGTCGTTTACTGTAAATACTATGCGATAAAGTTCCTTTCCCCAAAGGTGTTCGATAACGGGGTCTATGAATGCCGACAGGCTCTCTACCTCAGGAGCTACGCTGCCAGAAGGATATTGAAGTGAATGCGAACCAAGACGGACGATGCCTTTAGCCGAGAGGTCAGGACGAGTAGTGGTAATGAACATCAGTCGCACTGGCGTCTTGCTTTCCGAAAGCTCATACTGCTCACCGATAACGATTTCCTTCTTCGTCATGGTTATTGTACGCAGCCATTGCTTCACAGCAGCTTCCGCCGGATATGCGGCGGCAATGTCGAGGGTCATGGAACGACCGCTTTGCCTTACCACTGAAGCCTTATACTGCTTGCCGTCCTTCTGGTCAGTGCCGTTTATCTGAGGCAGATTGTGGTAGGCGCTCTGCATGGTCCAAATGGAATAGCGGTTCTTGCCGAAGGTCTCAGATGTATATTCACCCACACCGGGATCGATAAAGAGCGGCTTGCCGTCGGCATAGACTATGAACGAACCGACATCGTTATGGTTATGACTCTCGCCGTTGTTTCCACCTTTGAAGGCAATGTATCTGCCACCTTCACGCATGGTCTTTATCTGAAGATCTGCAAGCCATGTCTCCGTCTGCGGTTCCCGTGGAGTCTCGGCAGCAAGTTCCTGCAGATGACGCTGGAGCATCAGTTCGCGACCAAGCGTAGGGAAGTTTCCACTCTTGTCGTAAAGCTCAGCAGGATTACAGAAAAAGTCCTTGTCGCGAGCTATCCATGCTGCAAAGCTACGCATATCCGCATCCTTCAGGTAAAGGGCAAAAGGATAGAGCACGTTCAACTGGACAACGCTCTTATTGTCATGTGCATCGGCAAAGTTTACGCTGTAGCCTCCGCCTATATACATATTGAAGATGTACTGTCCCATACGGCGTACCTTCTCTGGCTTGTAGGTAAGCATCGTTACCTCTGCGAGTGAGTCGGCTGATATTTGCTTCAGAAGGTCAAGACATTCGAAGAGCGATGCGGCGGCACGATCCCAATATCCTGTGCCTTCGTCGCAACCGCCATCCTCAGGATAGGCATCTATGAACGCCTTCATGCAGCCTTCGATTTCCTTCACTGCCTGCTGTCGCCTTGCCGCATCGCGCTCGTAGAGCATCACGCAGGCAAGCCAGTTGGAACAGATCCACGGATTCCAGTTCATTGATGCCGTCTTCCACCAATACTTTGCGCCAAGAGCAGGCTTGAGGATTCGGTGGTTTATCTCGCGCTCTATCTTCTTATACAGTTCTGGCGAGAAGCTGTCAAGTTCCTTTCTCAACTCTTTTCCCGCCCATGCCACAAGCGATGCGGACTCAGCATTGAACAGATCCACCGTCTGAACATCGTACAGCGGAACGGGCTTTCCGTAATGTGCAGGAATGCCCCACCACGGTTCTTCAAGCATCAGTTCAAGACCATTTACGATATCTGGCATAAAGCGACCTTTGCGCTCCTGTATCTCTGCCATCACAAGAGCAGCCAACTGTCTGCGTCGCTCAAAGCAGAGTGCTTCGTAGCCCACACGGTTGCCTTCTTTCTTGAAGCGTGCAAATTCCGTCAAAGGAAGCACTGCCCAGTTTTTACCGAGATACTTCTCGCCATAACTGACATACGACACCTTCCATTCGCCAAGGTTTACTTGGGCGAAGGTTGACAGGAATACCTGAAGCGCAAAAAGCGTGACTATAATTCTTTTACTCATAATATGCTATGATTGATTATCGCTAAATGTTACTAAATCGCTGCCTGCTACTTTCTTTTCAACCACATCTGCCTTTCGTCTTCACTCATACGCTCTATGGCATAACGGAGTGCAGTGCGTGGCATCTCGCTGTAGTGGGCATTCAGGAATTCTATCAACACGTCCATGCTGCAATGCTTGCCAACCTCCCTGAGCATCCATCCTACTGCCTTATGCATCAAATCATGAGGATGTGCCAGATGTTTCTCTGCATATCGCAGACACCAAGACGCATCGCCCTTATTGCTCGGCCACCAAGTAGAGACCATGGATATTCGCTGTCGCCAGAGGTTTGTACTTTCTGCCAGCTCGTCAAGAACGCGCATCTTATATTCCGTATTTAACGATAAGGTATCCTTCTTTCCACCGAGGAACGTAGGGAGGAGAAGCCATCTGCCAATAATCTTATTTGCGCTGAGATCAACAAGGTCCCAGTTATTTGCCCGATCGGCATTCTTCAGGTAGAACTCAACGATTTCATCGCGCTTGCAGATTGCTTCAGTATCTTCTACGAGGCTTTTTCTGCAGAGCTTCTCAAAAGAAGCTACAAGGATAAGCAGTCCGCAGAGCCTGATTTCATGCCACTGGCTGTTGATAAGTTTGCTGACCTCACTGAGCGTCATCATGCCGACATGCTTTACGACGTTTCTGACATTCGGGTTAGTGATGCCTAGAAACTTATCGCCCTCGCCATACTGTCCCTTTCCCGTCTTGAAGAATCGCACATACACCTGTCGTCTCTCTTCATCTTGCATTGAGAGAAGGGTGTCGATGATCTCGTCGGCTGTGGTTGAATATTCTATATATTTCTTCATCGTCGGCAAAATTACGATTTATTTCTCAAACCACCAAACAATCTGTGTTAATATATCAAAAAAAGTGTGTGACTCATTGAGCCACACACCTTTTCGTATAGTCTGTTTACTATCTTCTTTTTACCAGCTAGCCTTCTTAACGCCTGGGATAAGTCCAGAAGCAGCCATCTCACGGAACTGAATACGAGAGATACCGAACTGACGGATATAACCCTTTGGACGGCCTGTGATCTTGCAACGGTTGTGAAGACGGATTGGGTTAGCATTCTTTGGAATGCTCTGGAGCTTGCGAGCAGCCTCGTATGCCTCAGCTGGATCCTCAGATGTTGCAATAATCTTCTTGAGAGCAGCACGCTTTTCAGCGTAGCGAGCAACGAGCTTAGCACGTTTTACCTCGCGAGCCTTCATTGATTCTTTTGCCATTGTCTTTTAATGTTTATTCCTCTCCCCTCCCCCTTTTTGAGAGGGAGGGTTGGGAGGGTTTTACTTAGCGTTCTTGAATGGAAGACCGAATGCCTTGAGGAGAGCAAAACCTTCTTCGTCAGTCTTAGCTGTTGTCACGAAAGTAATGTTCATACCCTGGATGCGGTTAATCTGGTCGATGTTGATTTCAGGGAAGATAATCTGCTCCTGAATACCGAGAGAGTAGTTGCCGCGACCATCGAGCTTAGTGTTGATACCCTTGAAGTCACGGATACGTGGGAGAGCGATGCGAACGAGCTTCTCGAGGAATTCGTACATCTGCTCGCGACGAAGTGTAACCATAACACCGATAGGCATCTTCTTACGAAGCTTGAAGTTA
>JAZRYU010000082.1:0-7228 GCA_045600885.1 Prevotella sp. | reverse complement strand
ATTCCTGCACGTCGATGTAGTACATTAGCATAATCCTGACGATGGTGGCAAGCCCCGAGAAGCTCCATGAGCGACTGACACATTTTTGCAACAGCGTAATGAGTAGGTTTGCGATGAGAGTCACCCACACCTGTATCTTGTTGGCGTTTGCACTCTCTCCGTAGAAGTATCTGGGCGGGAAATTCTGCTTTATCTGCTTGAACAGCGACTCGATGGCCCATCTTGCCTTATAAATGGCCACTATTTCCTCGTATTCTGTCTCAAGATCGTTTGTAAGCAGACGTATGATCTTTGCAGCGCCTTTCTTCTTTTCATCGATGTAGGTGACGATACGGGCATGATGCACTATAGTTTCCTTCTCCATCTCGCCAGTTTCCTCATTCTTGCTCTTGATCTCTTTGCGGAAGGTAACAAATTCCTCTTTCCACTGCATCAGTCCCTTTTCATTCATGTACCAAGTACTCTTTGTGACCTCATACGTCAGGTTTTGCTTCATCTTGGTCACATAAATGATGCCACGCTGCGTCAGTTCTTCGTATTTGGCATAGTCAATGTAAGCTCTGTCGATGGCCAAGTAGTCACCTCTGTTCAGTTTCCCAGGGCAAAGCATGAAGTGGTCGTGTGTGGCTGCAGAAGTGAACTCCACATCGCAAGGCACGCCCTCGTTGCCTTGGATGCATGCGTGCACCTTCATGCCGCCTTTCTTCTTTCCCGTCTTTGGATTGCGCCCCACGCCCTTGAATATGAGATTGGAGAAGAGGCTGATAGTCGTAGAATCTATGATTCGGAGCTTCTTCATCCACTTTGGCACCTTGCCAGAAGGGCTGTCCGCTGAAAGTTTGTCCTTGTATGTCAGGTAAAGCTGTTGGTATATCTTCCCGAAGATCTCGTGCGAGCGTCTGACGTTCGCATCAGAGAGTGTGCTGCGTCTGGGAAGGTCCTTAATGCCCAGATGAGCCAGCTTGCGCCATTCCATCATTGTGGCAGAGGTGATTTCACGCAGGGAGTCAAAGCGCATAATGACGGCATACAGCATCACAGTGAGGTGACACCATGCATTAAACGTCTTTACATACCTCTCGCCACCCAATTCGCGGCTGATTTGGAGAATTTTTTGCTTGTTGAAGTAATTTAGTAGCTGATTTAGTATCGGCTGTCCGAGAAAATGCGTACCTTTGCCCATGATTTGGTAATGATGTTTGTTTAGCAGCTGCAAAATTACCAAAAAGGGCTGACTCCACAAAAAGGAGCCAGCCCCAATTTTTATTTTTTCGAGGCTTGCATGTGTATGCATATACGCGCATGCGTGCAACGAAGTTTTAGCGGACAACAATAATCCTTAAACTTCAGGAAAGGGTCTTGAAGTATGAGAAAGAATTGAGCATTAAGGACGAAGCTGAAATGGAAGAAATTCTTATGCATTCTGATATTAGAGCACAGTTTGCCTACTTCGTCTCGCACGTTGTAGAGAAACCGTCAGATGAGAATTGGCAACAGTTGATATCGTTTGCACGATCAGTTCTCCCGAAACTGTTCGTTCTTTTGAAGAACAACAAGATTTCTGAACGTGAAATGAAGGTCTCCTTGCTGATAAGATTCGGCTTCAAGCCAGGTGAAATAGCTACCATAATGGATTGCAGTTTCCCAGAAGTGTCTCTTATCCGCAGCCGCCTCCTCAAGAAAATCTACGGCATAGACGGAAAGGCGGCGGACTTCGACAGAAGACTGATGCTGATGTACTGATTTTACGGTCGTATTTGTTGTTTTAACTACAAATCCTAACTATCCACAATAATGGGTAGTTAGGATTATATTTGTGGTAGTCCCGCCGGGAATCGAACCCGGATCTAATCTTTAGGAGAGACTTATTCTATCCATTGAACTACGAGACCAAAACCAGACCCTCTAAATCTCCCTTAGAGGAGACTTTTTGTCGTTCTGGCTCCTCCCTTCAAGGGAGGTAGGGAGGGTCTAAAGTGTTATTTTCTCCACATCTATCTCTTCGTGAAGGAAGAGCTGGGCGGAATCCTTGAATTTCTCCGGGCTTTCCGTGGTGAGATAGTGTGTCTGACTGTTTTTTGAGCATAGAGCGTCAAGCTCTGGGTGGCGTTGCAGGTAGTCCTGAAGACTGTTTGCAACGAATTCTCCCTGCGGAATTACCTTCACTCCGCGTGGAACATACTTCAGTATCTTGTTCAGCAGGAGAGGGTAGTGGGTGCAGGCGAGGATGATGGAGTCTATCTCTGGGTCTGCTGCCATGAGGTTTCCGATGCGTTTGTTTACGAAATAGTCAGCGCCAGGGCTGTCGTATTCGTTGTTCTCTACGAGCGGCACCCACATCGGACAAGGTTCTCCAGTGACTTTTATCTCAGGCCACAGCTTCTGTATTTCCAGCTCGTAGCTCTGGGAATTAATTGTTCCCTGTGTGGCGCAGATGCCGACATGACCGGAATGAGTCAGTTCGCCGATAGCTTCTGCCGTAGGACGGATTATTCCGAGCACTCGCTTTGTCGGGTCGCCGAGCTTTGGCAAGTCCTCACGCTGAATGGTGCGGAGGGCTTTTGCCGATGCTGTGTTGCAGGCAAGGATTACCAGTTGGCAGCCCATGTCGAAGAGTTTCATGACCGCTTCGCGGGTGAACTCATAGACGATGTCGAAAGAACGAGGTCCGTATGGGGCACGGGCATTATCGCCGAGATACATGTAGTCGTATCTTGGCATAAGATGACGCACCTGATGAAGAATAGTCAGACCGCCGTAGCCGGAATCAAATAGACCTATAGGACCCATCTTTTGCGATTATTTGAGATAGAAAACGACAGATTCTGTGAAATCGGTAACCACCACGCCGTCAATGTACGGAACATTATTGTTGTCGCGGTTGAAGACCATGTTGTAGCCCCTTGTCTTGGCAACGTGAGCGATTGTCTGCTGCAGTTTCTCTTTCAGCGGAGCGTATTTCGCTTCTTCTGTAGCTGTGAGAGTCTGCTGTGCATGAGCCTTGAACGCAAGATTGTCCTCCATGATCTTCTGCAACTCAGCCTGTCGTTTGTTGCGGATAGATGCCGCCAGCTTAGACTGCTGGTCAAGGAAGTCCTCGTATTTTGCGTTGAAGTCAGTTTCCGCACGCTTCAGTTCCGCGGTGTATTGCTCGCGAAGAGTGGCAATCTCCTGCTTTGCCTTCTGCACATCTGCCATGGAGTTCCAGCATTCTTCGTACGAGAATACTCCGATAGAAAGTGCCGGCTCTGCCTTTGTCTGCTGCACGACGTCCTTGCTCTCTGCCTCATTGGCAGGAGTTTCCGTCTGTGCCATTGCGCACAATGGTAGAGCCAGTAATATTGACAGGAGTGTCTTTTTCATTTATTATTACTTAAGCTTGTTGATCTCAGCCTTAACCTCTGAAGTGATGTCCTTGCTGAGAGTCTCGCTGATGTAAGGGATGCCTGCAGAAAGGTCCATGATGTAAACATAGCCACCAGCCTTGCCTACATTAGTGATAGCGTTCTGCACCTTAGTGAGGATAGGCTGAAGCTTCTCCTGCTGCATCTTCTGGAGAGCCTGCTGGTTGTCCTGGTATGTCTGCTGAAGCTTCTGCTGGAGCTCCATGAGTTCCTTCTCCTTAGCCTCCTTCTGAGTAGCACTCATTGTGGCAGCAGCCTGATCGTAAGCAGCAGCCTGCTTCTGGATTTCCTGCTGCATAGTCTGGAGATCATTCTCGAAGATCTTAGCCTGAGCCTCAATCTCACCGTTAGTCTTGATGAATTCTGGGAGGCTCTGGATGAGCTGCTGTGAGTTGATGTGACCGAACTTCTGTGCGAATACTGTCATTGGCGCTACAAGAAGCGCAATCATTAAAAGTTTTTTCATTTTGTTTATTGTTGATTTTTTAGTTATTATTCTTGGGATGATTCGAGATTTCGATGATTCGGGATTTCGATGATTCGAGAATTCGATGATTCGGGATTTCGATGGTTCGAGAATTCGGAATCTCGATGTTTCGATGTTTCGAGATTTCGTGGTTTCGTAGGTTCTTTTACTGGCCTGAGTAGCCGAGCTTTTGGAGAACTTCGTTGCTGATGTCAGCCTTTGGTGAAGCGAAGATTATGCCGTTGTTTGAAGCGCGGTCGAGGACGAGCGAATAACCGTGGAGTTCAGAGATGTCCTTAACTGCGGTGTAGATTTCCTCCTGGATTGGAGCCATGAGTGCTGTACGCTTCTTGAAGAGTTCGCCTTCTGGAGCAAAGTATTTCTTCTTGAGGTCTGCCGCTTCCTTCTCCTTAGCCATGATTGCCTCCTGCTTCGCCTTCTTCTGCTCCTGAGAGAGGAACACCACCTCGTTCTGGTAATTTTTGTACATGGTCTGCGCCTCAGTGTTGAGAGCTTCCACCTCAGCCTGCCATTTCTTCGTTACCTGATTGAGCTGCTCATTCGCGCGCTCGTACGCGTCAACGTGTTTAAGAATGTACTCCATGTCGATGAGAGCGTATTTTTGTGCCTGAGCGCAACATACGGTTGCGAGAAG
The DNA here is from genome assembly GCA_045600885.1 of Prevotella sp. Taxonomy (GTDB): domain Bacteria; phylum Bacteroidota; class Bacteroidia; order Bacteroidales; family Bacteroidaceae; genus Prevotella. The sequence goes on along the minus strand of JAZRYU010000082.1, from coordinate 2,703 downwards.
CGCGAGTGTGAAAAGGAATTTTTTCATAGTTTTTTGGTTTTGAAGTTTTGCGCAGCCTTGTGTGAGGAATGCGCTGTTAATTGTTATTATGCGATTTTCAGTGTGCAAAGTTAATACTTTTTGATTTATTGCACAAATCTTTACGTTAAAAAAACTAAAAACACTGAAAAATATTACTTTTGGGACAAAAACGTTTGAGATACATTAAGATAATTTAAGAAATATTAGCAAACAAAGAGTAAATCAGCCGAAAAAGCCTTAACTTTGCAGCCCGAAATGTGTATATAGGCTTTCCCATTGTGAGTCTATGCTTGCACAAGTGTGTATTATTTAACATTGTCGGGGTAGTCCCGATCAATTAAATTTTTCTAACATGACAGATCCAATAGCAGATTTTCTCACTCGTCTGAGAAATGCGATCCAGGCAAATCACCGTGTTGTTGAGGTGCCTGCGTCAAACTTGAAGAAGGAAATCACAAAGATCCTCTTCGAGAAGGGTTACATCCTGAACTACAAGTTCGTTGAGGATGGTCCACAGGGCTCTATCAAGATTGCTCTTAAGTGGAATCCTGCTACTAAGTCAAACGCTATCAAGTGTTTGAAGCGTGTCTCTACTCCAGGTCTTCGTAAGTACACTGGCTACAAGGACATGCCACGAGTTATTAACGGATTAGGTATCGCTATCTTATCTACATCCAAAGGTGTAATGACAGACAAAGAGGCTGCTGTCCTTAAGATTGGCGGTGAGGTTCTTTGCTACGTTTATTAATTGGAGGGTTACAATATGTCAAGAATAGGTAAATTGCCAATTAGTATTCCAGCAGGTGTGACAGTTGCACAGGCTGCTGACGGTGTTGTTACAGTAAAGGGTCCTAAGGGCGAGCTTTCACAGAAGGTTGACGCTTCTATCCTCGTTAAGATTGAAGATGCTCAGGTTGTTCTCGAAATTGATGAGAAGTCTGGCGTAAACGAGAAGCAGAAGCAGGCTTTCCACGGTCTCTACCGTTCACTCGTAAACAACATGGTTGTAGGTGTTTCTGAAGGTTACAAGAAGACTCTTGAGCTTGTCGGTGTAGGTTACCGTGTACAGAACACTGGAAATCTTATTGAATTCACTCTCGGTTATACTCACCCAATCTTCATTGAGCTCCCACAAGAGATCAAGGTTGAGACTAAGTCAGAGCGTAACCAGAACCCTATCGTTATCCTCGAGTCTTGCGACAAGCAGTTGCTCGGTCTCGTATGCGCAAAGATTCGTTCATTCCGTAAGCCAGAGCCTTACAAGGGTAAGGGTATCCTCTTCCAGGGCGAAGTTATTCGTCGTAAGTCTGGTAAGAGTGCTTCTGCTAAGTAATTCTAATCTTACACATTAATTAAAGACTTAAGATTATGACAACAAAGAAAATCGAAAGACGAATCAAGATAAAGTACCGCGTTCGTAAGAATGTATTCGGTACAGCAGAGCGCCCACGTTTGAGCGTTTTCCGCAGCAATAAGCAGATCTATGCACAGGTTATCAACGATGTTGAAGGTAAGACTATCGCAGCAGCAGCATCTATCGCTCTTGAGGCTATGCCAAAGAAGGAGCAGGCTGCAAAGGTTGGTGAAATGATTGCAGAGAAGGCTATCGCAGCAGGTGTTTCACAAGTAGTATTCGACCGTAACGGCTACCTCTATCACGGACGTGTAAAGGAGCTCGCTGATGGTGCTCGTAAGGGTGGACTTAAATTCTAAACGACTATGGCAACAAATAAAGTTATTGTAAAGAGCGACGCAGAGCTCAAAGATCATCTCGTTGCTATCAACCGTGTTACTAAGGTAACCAAGGGTGGTCGCACATTCACATTCGCTGCTATCGTAGTAGTTGGTGATGGAAATGGTATCATCGGTTGGGGTCTTGGTAAGGCTGGTGAAGTGACAGCAGCTATTGCCAAGGGCGTAGAAGCAGCAAAGAAGAATCTCGTAAAGGTACCTGTAATCAAGGGTACAATTCCTCACGACGTAGAAGCACGTTTCGGCGGTGCTCAGGTATTCATGAAGCCAGCTTCTGCCGGTACTGGACTCGTAGCCGGTGGTGCGATGCGTGCAGTACTTGAGAGCGTAGGTGTAACAGACCTTCTCGCTAAGTCAAAGGGTTCTTCTAACCCTCACAACCTCGTAAAGGCAACAATCGCAGCTCTCTCTGAGCTCCGTGATGCTCGTACTATCGCAGAGGCTCGTGGCGTATCAATGGACAAAGTATTTAACGGCTAATAAGGAGATTTTTCAATATGGCAACTATTAAAGTTAAGCAGATTAAGAGCGCTATCGGCTCTCCAAAGGATCAGAAGGCTACTCTCAAGGCTCTCGGTCTTCGCAAGATTTCTCAGGTTGTGGAAAAGGAAGATACTCCAGTTATCCGCGGTATGATCCTTAAGGTTCACCACCTCGTAGAAGTAGTTAAGTAATTTTTCTCGAGATTTCGATAATTCGAAGTTTCGGAATTTCGGAACTTTTTAAAACATTAAGACACAAATGAAACTTCATACATTAACACCTGCAGAAGGCTCTACACACTCACGCCGTCGTATCGGTCGTGGTCCTGGTTCAGGTCTCGGTGGTACTTCTACACGTGGTCACAAGGGTGCTAAGGCACGTTCAGGTTACAAGCGTAAGATCGGTTTCGAAGGTGGTCAGATGCCACTCCAGCGCCGTGTTCCTAAG
>JAZRYU010000081.1:0-47510 GCA_045600885.1 Prevotella sp. | reverse complement strand
CATCAGGGGAATTCTTTTCAATGGCTATCGCTATTCATTCAATTACTACGATAAGGCGACAAATCTTGCCCTCATGTTCAACTTCATCAAGCAGCAGGACGGAGCTTTTGCCGTTTCGTGCCGAATGTTCGAGATATGGTTTTACGAATACTTTATCTCGCAGGATAAGAATTCGGCAGACTTTATTCAGGGCATGACCGACAAGAACCAGTTCATCCACGACGGTATCCTGGACATTCCTCTCCTCATGGAACGCTTCGTTGTTCACATGAACCAGACTTACAGAATGGATCATGACAATGAGTTCATAGAGAACGATGCTCGCAAGGTGTTCCTTACCTATCTGCGTCCTGTCATTAATGGCGTGGGCAGTTATCACATAGAAGAGCAGACGCGTGACCATGACCGAATGGACGTGGTAATTGATTACCTTGGCAAGCAATACGTTATCGAACTGAAGATTTGGCGAGGAAATGCTTACAACGAACGTGGCGAGGAACAGCTTTGCCGCTACCTAGAATACTTTAACCTGCAAGAAGGCTATCTCCTCAGTTTCTGCTTTAACAAGACAAAGCAGTCAGGCTTGCTGCCGCCAGTAGAGTTGAATGGTCGTATGCTGATAGAGGCTATCGTGTGATGAAAAACTCAGCTTACCGCCTGTTTGGGCTTTTTGGGGCTACTCAGCGTGAGAAATCCTACATTCCTACATGAATTCGTTGTAACTTGCAGATAATCAGTGCATTAAGCCTATGTAGGATTAAAATAATCCTACATAAATCTTGCATAATCCTACATAGACAACTTTTCAGTAAATCTATGTAGGATTTTTATCCTACATGCATCCTACATAAATCCTACATAGCTGCTGAACCCCGATAAACACTGGGGTTCGCTGAGATTTTATGTAGGAATGTAGGATTTTGCTGAAAAAATCTAAAAATTTTCCTTAAGGAATAATTTTCTGTTCCTATAGGAATATTTTTGTAAAGCTAAAGGAAATTTCATAAACTGTATAGCAACTTTTTTGCAAAAAACTTGCGACACATTCAAAAAAGTATCAGGCATTGATTTACAGGGTGGGAAAGTTGAGTTATTGATATTTGTTTAAATAACCTTAATAAATGCCGGAAAATTTGTGAGTTTCCCCGAAAAGTGTTAACTTTGCAGCGAAACTCGGGTGGAAAGTGTGTGAAATCTGACAAAAACTCGGGTGGAAAATGTGTAAAGGTATAGAAGTTATTAACTCATAAAACTTTAGTTAACAATGAAAACAGGTACTCTCAAAGTGGCTACCCTCATTCTGGCAGCCTCACTCACAATGACATCATGTATCGGCTCTTTCAAGCTTTTCAACGGACTCGCTTCATGGAACAAAACTGCTACAGACAATCAGTTCCTCAATGAGATTCTTGGTATTGTGATCTCTCCTGCATATGCTGCCTGTCTGTTTGCAGACGCACTCGTTCTCAACTCTATTGAGTTCTGGACAGGCGAGAATCCTATGGCAAGTAATGTCGGTAAGACTAAGATGGTTGAGGGCGAAGAGGGTCTGATGTATGCCGTGAAGACTCTCAAGAATGGCTATGAGGTGACAAAGCCTGATGGCGAGGTTGTTTACTTCAACTATGACAAGAAGACTAAGACTTGGTCGCAGTCGGCAGAAGGCATTGATCTCAAGCTCTTCAGCTTCAACGACAATGGCTCTGTAAAGGTTTACCTCCCAACAGGTGGCTCTTGCGACCTTACTCTTGACGAAGCTGGCGTGCTTAAGGCGCAAGAACTCGTTGGCATCAGTTTCGCTCAAAAATAATTATATGAAATGGTAAATATTTCTGTTTTCTCTTTGAAATTACCTTAGTTTTTCATAATTTTGCAGCCTATTGTGATAGTGCATATACATGACAAGTAATAAAATAATGAAAAAATCCCTACTTCTGATACTCTCTTCCCTCTTCCTGCTTACGGCTTTTACGTGCAAGGGCAAGGAACAGGTGACGCAGGATGATCCGGTGGATTCCCTTGCGCAGAATGTTCCGGAATTTTCGGAAGACAGTGCTTATAGCTACTGCGCTCATCAGTGTGCCTTCGGTCCGCGTACGATGAACTCCAAAGCTCATGATGACTGCCGACAGTGGATTGTCGATAAGTTTGAGTCGCTTGGCTTGGAGGTTATCCAGCAGAATGCTATGCTGAAAGGCTACGACGGTACACAACTTAACTCCACAAATATCATCGCGCAGTATAAGCCAGAGTTGGGAAGCCGCATTCTTCTGTGTGCTCATTGGGATGCTCGTCCATGGGCAGACAATGATCCTGACGAAGCAAACCACAAGACGGCTATTGATGCTGCCAACGATGGTGCATCGGGAGTAGCCGTAATGCTTGAGATAGCACGACTCTTGCAGAAGGACTCATTGAGTTATGGCGTGGATTTCATTTGCTTTGATGCTGAAGACTGGGGCTTGCCTCAGTGGGAAGAACCTACAGACAACAGCGACGAGACTTGGGCTCTCGGTGCGCAGTATTGGTCAACACACCCTCATAGGGAAGGATACAAGGCTAACTGTGGCATTCTTCTTGACATGGTTGGTGGCAATGGCGCACAGTTCTGCTTTGAATTATTCTCAAAACAGAAGGCGGAATCCGTACAGCAGGTAGTTTGGGGTGCTGCAAGTACGGCGGGATATGGAAGCTTCTTCCCATATAAAGATGGCGGATATATCACGGATGACCATCTTCCTGTTAATGATAATCTCAACATTCCTTGTATCGACATTATACCATACTATCCTGACTGCGAGCAATCATCATTCGGTCCTACATGGCATACGGTGAATGACAATATGCAGAACATCAGCAAGGAAACGCTAAAGGCTGTAGGACAGACACTCGTCCAGGTACTTTATCAGCTGAAATGAAAAAATTATTGTTCATAATAGTCGCTATTATTTCCTTGAATAGTTGTACCACATATACTCCTGTATTTCCTGAACCTAGCGAACGCGTCAATCCTTATTCGCAGAAACCTGTTCCTAATGATGGCGCGGCAAGTTTTATAAAAGATATTATAACTAAGTAAATAACAAAACATAAACTATATGAAAACTCTTGCAGAACAACTTCTTGAAGTAAAGGCTATAAAGCTGCAGCCAAATGATCCTTTCACTTGGGCATCAGGCTGGAAATCTCCGTTCTATTGCGATAACCGCAAGACCCTCTCTTTCCCAGAGCTCCGCACATTCGTAAAGGATGCGCTCGTTGAGGCAGTAAAGGAAAACTTCCCTGAGGCTCAGGGCGTTGCTGGTGTTGCTACTGGTGCTATCGCACAGGGTGCACTTGTTGCTGACGTTATGAATCTTCCTTTCTGCTATGTTCGCTCAAAGGCTAAGGACCACGGTATGCAGAACCTCATTGAGGGTGAACTTCCTGCAGGTGCAAAGGTAGTCGTTATCGAAGACCTTATCTCTACAGGCGGCAGCTCACTCAAGGCAGTCGAGGCTCTCCGCGCAGCTGGATTTGAGGTTCTCGGCATGGTAGCAAGCTACACTTATGGTTTCCCTGTTGCAGAAGAGGCATTCAAAAATGCTGACGTAAAGCTCGTTACTCTTACAAACTACGAGAAGGTTGTTAAGGTGGCTGCTGAGATCGGCTACATCTCAACTGACGATATTGAACTCCTCAACGAGTGGCGTAAGAGCCCAAGCACTTGGAAGCAGTAAGCACCCACTATGGAAGTAACAAGTAATGTAAAGCAGATACCATTTGCTCAGCAGATGGTATATGACGTGCTGTCTAATCCTTCACGCATGGAGAAGATGAAGGAGAATATTCCAGCAGACATGAAGGATAAGGCTGATTCACTTTCTTTCACGCAAGATAGCATTATCGTTAACGCTCCTGGTATGGGTAGTGTCACTCTGAACATCATAGAGCGCGAGGCACCAAAGACCATAAAGTTTGAGGCTGGCGTGGCTATGGTGAAGGGAAATATGTGGATTCAACTCCTCCCTACTTCTGACACTTCGTCAAAGATGAAGATAACAATCAAGGCAGACGTTCCGTTCTTTATGAAGGGAATGGTGCAGAAGCCGCTGACAGAAGGCGTTGAAAAGATTGCAGACATGCTCGCAATGCTGCCGTATAATATGATTTAAATTCATGAACCATTTACCATGTACAATGTACCATTATCATTTTCGCATCTGAACATTGTGACCAAGAAATGCGCAGGCAGACAAAATGGAAAGAATGTCTCAATGATAATGGTAAATTGTACATGGTAAATTGTAAATATGTAAATCCGTAAATCCGTAAATTGTAAATGTAGTTATGGCAAAGAAAAGCGGTGAACTGACACCGATGATGAAGCAGTTTTTCGAACTGAAAGAAAAGCATCCTGATGCTCTTCTGCTGTTCCGTTGTGGTGACTTCTACGAAACTTACCACGATGACGCAGATGAGGCAGCTCGCATTCTCGGCATTACGCTCACTCACCGCTCCAGTGTCGGCTCACAGCAAGGCACAGCCATGGCTGGTTTCCCGTTTCATGCTCTGGACAACTACCTGCCGAAGCTTATCCGTGCAGGAAAGCGAGTGGCTATCTGCGACCAGCTCGAAGACCCTAAGCTGGCTAAGAAACTTGTAAAGCGTGGCATTACGGAACTGGTTACACCGGGTGTTACCACTAACGATAATGTCCTTTCCTTTAAGGAGAACAACTTCGTCTGCTCTCTTGTAATACCTGCTGTGGGCAATCAGGGAATAGCCTTCCTTGACCTTTCCACGGGAGAATTCTTCTGCGGCGAAGGTGACCGTGACTATGTTGACAAGCTGTTGACAAAGTTTCAGCCTAAGGAGATAATCTTTGAGCAGGGACAGCGTCATCTCTTTGAGGAACTTTACGGAACAAAATACTATACCTACGAGACTGCCGACTGGTACTTTACAGCCCAGACCTGTCGCGAAAAGCTGTTGCGACACTTCAATGTGCAGTCGCTCAAAGGCTTTGGCATAGAGAAACAGGAACGCGCTGTCACTGCTGCCGGCTCCATCCTTCAGTATCTGGAACAGACGCAGCATCTGAACAATCAGCATATCACGAGCATCTCGCGCATAGACGAGAACAAGTATGTCCGACTGGATAAATTCACCATCCGTTCCCTTGAACTTCTCGGCTCAATGCAGGATGACGGAAAGTCGCTCCTTGATGTCATCGACCGCACAATCTCTCCGATGGGTGCCCGTCTGCTTCGTCGCTGGGTGGTCTTCCCACTGATGAGCAAGGATAAGATAGACGAGCGATTGGACATAGTGGAGTATTTCTTCCGTCAGCCAGATTACCGTCAGCTTCTTTCCGAACAGCTCTATCGTCTCGGTGACATGGAGCGAATAGTCAGCAAGGTGGCTACGCTGCGTGTGGGACCGCGAGACATGGTTGCGCTTAAGATTGCTCTGCAGGCAGTAAAGATTATCAAGAACGCTTGTGAGCAGGCAGAGAATCCTATGCTGCAGTTGGTGGGAAAGAAACTTGATGCCTGCGAGAAACTTGCCGAGAGCATTCAGCAGAAGATCACAGACACTCCGCCAGTGCAGATGGCAAAGGGAGACGTGATCCGTCAAGGCGTTGATGCTGAGCTTGACGAGCTCCGTAGGATTGCCTACAGCGGAAAGGACTATCTCCTTCAGCTTCAGCAGCGCGAGGTGGAGGCTACTGGCATCAGTAGTCTGAAGATTGGCTTCAACAATGTCTTCGGCTATTACCTTGAGGTTCGTAATACGTTCAAGGATCAGGTGCCGGAAACATGGATTCGCAAGCAGACTCTCGTTCAGGCAGAGCGCTACATCACTCAGGAACTGAAGGAATACGAGGAGAAAATCATGGGTGCGGAAGATAAGATTGCTGTTATCGAAAACCGCATCTTCGCAGAACTTGTACAGGAGGCACAGCGCTACATGGGCAAGATTCAGGTGGATGCCTCGCTCCTTGCACAGCTCGACTGTCTGCACTCCTTTGCCGAAGTGTCAGAGGAGAACCGCTATGTTCGACCTGTCCTCAGCGACGACTCCGTACTCGACATAAAGAACGGTCGCCATCCGGTAATAGAGAAAGAGCTTCCTGTTGGCGAACGTTATATCCCGAACAGCGTCTATCTTGACACTGAAAAGCAGCAGATTATCATCATCACCGGTCCTAACATGGCGGGTAAGTCAGCCCTTCTCCGCCAGACAGCGCTTATCACTCTTCTTGCGCAGATAGGCTGTTTCGTGCCTTGCGAGTCTGCCCATGTCGGCATCGTTGATAAGATATTTACCCGTGTCGGTGCTTCGGACAATATCTCCGTGGGCGAATCAACCTTCATGGTAGAGATGACAGAGGCTGCTAATATATTAAATAATGTGACAGACCGCTCGCTCGTCCTTTTTGACGAACTCGGTCGTGGCACATCCACCTACGATGGTATCTCCATTGCGTGGAGCATCGTGGAGTTCCTTCATGAGCAGAAGAACCGCAACGCACGCACCCTTTTCGCTACTCACTACCATGAGCTCAATGAGATGGAAACGCTCTATAAGCGCATAAAGAACTACAATGTGTCAGTACGCGAGATGGACAATAAGGTGATTTTCCTTCGCCGTCTTGAACGTGGAGGCTCAGAGCATAGCTTCGGTATTCATGTGGCGCAGATGGCTGGTATGCCAAAGAGCGTCGTGAAACGTGCCGACAATGTGCTGAAGCAGTTGGAGAGCGACAAGAAGAGTGTTTCGCCAGAGACAAAGAAACTCCAGAATGCAAGCGCTATGCAGATGAGCTTTTTCCAGCTTGACGATCCTGTGCTCTCGCAGGTGCGCGATGAAATCCTTAATCTCGACATCAACAATCTCTCGCCACTTGAAGCACTGAACAAGCTCAACGATATAAAGAAAATCGTGAAGGGCAAGTAGAGTTTTTTGTTACTTTGTGTTCCGTTGTGTTTCTTATAAGAAGGAATACCCCTCAGTAACTAACCTACTTAAGATGAAGAAGTGCTTTGTTGTCCTGATAGCTGCATTTGCCATTGCTGCAGCTTCTTTCGGACAAAATGTGGAAGGGAAACCTTTCGGCTTTGCAGTATGTCAGTCTATGACTGACGCAACGCTGCATCCAGTGACAGGCGGTGGCAATGGAAGCAGGATTGTGCTTCAAAGCAATGGCGGCGATATGCGTCAGGAGATTTTGGATGCCATCAGCCAGTATGATGTCATCGTGCTTGACGGCAGTAAAGGAGCTTTCTCCGTTTCCTCTACTATGCATATTGATAATGTGAAGAACAAGACGATCATCGGCATAAACGATGCTCGCGTCTGCACGAAGTTCCGTCTGACAAAAGAAATCATTCATATTCTTGACTCACTGAATGTCCGCAGTTATTCCACTTCCGGTGATGGCACTTTCTATACGCTCAGCAACGGAAGCCGTGTTAAGGAGAAATGCGAGTCTGTGGTGCGTCAGTTGCTTATAGATTATTTCAACGATCCTTCAGAGCATTTCCGCGAGTGCGGTCTTTTCGCCTTTTCTGGCATAGAGAATGTAATAGTGCAGAACCTTAATTTTATTGGTCCTGGAGCTATAGATGTTGGTGGTGACGACCTTATGACGTTATCACACAAAAGCCGTCATGTGTGGATAGACCACTGTGATTTCTTGGATGGCGCAGACGGTAATTTCGATATAAACTCTTTCTCTGACCTCATCACTATCTCTTGGTGTCATTTCCATTACAGCGAGTTGTCATACATGCACCAGAACACGAACCTCGTGGGAAGCAACGACCGTCCGGAATGGAATGGCGAGGATGCTCTCAACATCACCTTTGCCTATAACCATTGGGGCAAAGGATGTAAGCAGAGGATGCCGATGGCACGCTTCGGAACGATTCATCTGCTCAACAATTATTACGACTGCTCCGGCAACATGGCTGCCATTAATCCGCGTCGCCATTCGGAGGTGCTGATGGAAGGAAACTATTTTGAAGAGGATGTGGAGCATGTGTTCCACGCCAGCGACGATGCTACAGCATACGTTTTCCGCAATAACAGATTCCCGTCACATTTCAGTCAGCCGAAGGATAAGGGAAAGGTGACGATTCCGTATAAATATAAGGTTATGAAGCCCGAGAAACTGAAAACGCTTATGGTTGGCGGCAAATAAGGCTTTCATGCTGTTAGGCTTAGCCCCAAAGGGGCGATATTAATTAGCCCAGGATGCAACCCTGGGTTCCAAAAGAATAATGAAACATTAACCAATAAGCCCCAAAGGGGCGACATTATATAATATTATGTCGCTCTTTTGGGGCTTATTGGAACCCTTGTGACTCCCAGATGGATAGGGCTCACGCCCTATCCTGGTAAATGTCACCCTTTCAGGGTTAGAGGTGGGAAACTAGAATTACTGAATAGCAATCTTCTTTGATTCGCCGCTGCCAGTATTCTTCATCACGTAGATGCCGGCTGAGCCTGAGAGATTGCGAATCTGCTTAACCGCCTCATGATTGTCAGCAGCTTCAATCTTTCCTACGAACTGACCAGAGACGTTGAAGATGAGGTAGCTGTTGTTTTCTTCCTTAGCGTTAACGTCTTGGATGCTCATTGCCTCAGATGTAGTGCCGATATAGATCTTGTCGATGAATGACTTACCTTTATTAAAGTGGATGCGCACGCGATACTCGCCCTTTGCGAAGCGGTAGTTGAGGAAGCCTGTGATAGTGGTAAATGTCTTGCGACCAGTCTTAGGAACAGAGAACTGTGTCTGCTGCACCATCTTGTCGTCCTTGTAGATATACATAGTGAACTCTGAGTCTTCGTCGAGAGAACCTACGATAGCCTCGTAACTGAACTTACCTGATTTTTCAACGTTGAGAGTATAGTCGTACCAGTCGTCCTGAGCAGCAGCGTCAATATAATAACCGTCGTTGGTTGGATAGATAGAAGCCTTCTCCTGATCCTCACGGTAAGTAGTTGTAGAAGCAGAAGTGCGAGCAGAGTGGTAGCTGATGCCTTCTCCACCCATGTTGAAGTTCTCTGCCTCAAGAACACCTGGAACATAAATAGCTTCACCGCCGAAAGGCTTGCGAGCCCATTTGTTGCCATAGAAACCGCCGAGACGCTCGTATGTCTTGCCGTCGTTGGTATAGACAATAGCCTTGAGGTTTACCTTGCTTGTTGAAGTAGGAGTTACTGTGCAAGTGTATGTGCCCTTTACATCGTCGGTAGGCTCTGTTATTGTAGCGTGCAGCTTAGTACCGACATAAAGCTCAACCTTGTCAACCTTTGCACCGTTGTGCATCTTGGCAGTAATGGTGATTGTGTTTGGCTCGTTTACTGGAGCCTTGTAGTAGTTCGGACGAATGTAGAGAGAGATAGGCTTCTTCATGCCAGGGTATGGACTCTTCGCATTCTTCGCTTTGTCAGAAGCCATGTAGTCGCGGAGCCAAGTGAGGGCAGGACGTTCCTTGCCGTCCTTGATGATTCCTGAGATACCTCTTTCTATGACATTCTGGTCCTTGTCTTTGAGATCAAGCCATGTTCTACCGTAGATGTAGCCCCAAAGGGTGACGCCGGCGCAATAGTCAGCCTCCCAAAGCAAAGGAATTTGAGCAGCGAAGTCGTTCTTCTGAGCAGCATCGCTTGTGTTACCGATATCATACTCAGTGATGTACATCGGCATCTTGAGCGAGTTCTGGATTCTGTTCATTGAGTTCTTGAGAGTCGTTGCACTACAGCCTGTGAGGTCATGGCTCTGACAGCCGTAAGCATCGATAGGAGCGCCGGCATCGCGAATCTTTGTCACGAGGTCGATGAACTGATCCGTGTTCCACTGGAAAGTGTTGTAGTCGTTGTAGATGAGAATGGATTCTGGGAAGCGCTCGTAAGCCATGTCGAATGCTTTTACAATCCAGTCAAAGCCAGTCTCGCCCTGTCCGCCGAGAGCCTGGAACCAAGTAGGAGTGTTTGCCTGATGACCGCTGACAGCCTCGTTTACCACGTCAATGAGGGCAAGGTCATTAGGGAAGCGCTTCTTTGTGGCATCCATCCATTCCTCGACAGCCTGGTATCTGCCGTAAGGACTGAGACCGTCAATCCAGCTTGGATACTGAGCTCCCCAGAGGAAGCAGTGGAACTTGAAAGGGAATTTGTGGCTCTTAGCGTAGTTAACGCAGTTGTCAACACCTCCCCAGCTTGGGCTGGTGCGGTTGCCGAAAACAGAGCTGTACTTTGATTCGTTTTCAGGAGTGATCTGATTCCAGAGACTTGCATACTCAATGTTGAGTCCTGGAGGATTCACATTTCCAGAGGTGGTAATGTTGCCCAGAAACTTGTCTGGGTTTGTTGAGAGCTGAGCGTAGCTGCTAGTGGCCAGGAGAGTGGCAGCAGAGAGCAACGCAGACTTTGCGTAGAGTTTTAATTTCATATATTGAGATTAGTTTGTTAGCCGTATTCTGTTTGCAAAATTACAACATTTCTATGAAACCTACAAATAATAGCAGGCAATAAAAGAAAAAAGTTTCATATAGGTGCGTTTTTGTTTTCTTTCTTGCCGGAAGGTCTTTGCCGCAAGAGCGAAAAGATGTGACGCAAAAGAGAGTTTTGAGGGAGCTTTTGGAGAGGAAAAGTGGCTGTTTTGATAAAAAAAACTATTCAAATAAAACATTTTGTAACATATTTTTCGTAAAAATGTCCGTATTTCGGAGAAAATGCTTAACTTTGCAGCCGCATAATTACCATTTCGCAAGTCTTAAATTTGTGTATAACTGCTCGCAAAAGATTATACCCTTAATATAAAAAAACTATTTACCTTTTTAAAAATGAAACAATTAATCCTTACTGCATGTTTTCTTCTCATTGCTTCCTTTGCAGTAGCACAGGAAAAATTTGAGGTAGGAAAACCGGGCGATGCAAATTACACCTATTTAAAGAACTACAAGGCTCTTAAGACTTACGTGGATCGCACGAAGTATCCGAACTTTCGTGTCGGTCTTGCTCTTGGCGCGGCAGACTATAATCAGTCGGACGGAATCGTACGTAAGGTGGCTAATGCCAACGTCGATGAGGTGGTTACGGGAAACGCCATGAAGATGGGAAGCTGCGTGAGCGGAAACGGCTCAATGAACTTCTCCACAGTCAAGACATTTGTTAATAATGCATCCGCGGCAGGATTGAATATCTACGGTCACACCCTGGCTTGGCATGCTCAACAGCCTCGTGGCTGGCTCCTCTCGCTGATGAATGATCATCCGGCTAAACCTATTGAAGGTGCTGATATAGAGGCTTATCAGGTATTCCATAAAAAGGATTTCCGCAAGCAGCAGAATATCGGTTGGCACGCCAATTACGACGAGAATAACTATGAAGTATCCTTTGATGCCACTGATGGTATGAAGGTTACCGTTACAAAGAAGGCTCCGCAGAACTACTATGTGCAGTATATCGCGGCTTCAGACGTCCCTACCGTAAAGGGTGAGAAGTACAAGATGATAATGACGGTCAAGGGTAGCGCAGCTGGCTACATATATGCCCGACTGGGCGATTGGGGCGGTGGTCCTAATACTAATCTCAAGTTTACGACTGAATGGCAGGACGTAGAATGGAGTTTCACTAATACGATAAGCAATCCGTTCCTCCTCCTACAGCATGGTGACTTCGTAGGCGACATCTGGATTAAGAACATACGCTTTGAGAAGATCGTCATGGGTAAAAACGTGAGTGAAAATCGCCGTTGCCTCGTGTTTGACGTGCCTGCAAAGAAGTCAAGTGATGAAGGGTATCTGTTCTATATCAGACCAGGACAGTTCAAGTCGGGCGATACGTTTAAGTTCTCTGCTCAGATACGCGCAGACAAGCGTGCAAACATCAGTTCGCAGACAATCTCTGGCGATGATGGCCCAATCGGAACTCTCGCTTTCTCCAACACATGGAACACTGTGACCGCTGAAGGAAAATTCGATTCTGACGGTACATTTGTGATCTTTAATCTTGCTGAACTGGAGGAAGATAACAAATATTATATAGACAATGTGTCATTACAGATTAATGGCGAGGAGAAGATAATCAACGGAGACTTCGAAGGTGAAGGAACCTCCTCGTTTGCTGTTAAGGTCGGCACCGCACGAGCGGTAGCTCCTTCCATCACTCAAGACATAGCCTATCTGCTCCTTCCTTCGCCAACTCCTCAGACTGCGGAGGAGAAACACGATACGCTGGTCTATGCTATGGATAAGTGGATCAAGGGCATGATGGAAGCTTGTAATGGTAAAGTGCGCGCTTGGGACCTCGTGAACGAGGCTATCTCTGGTGGCGACTCAGACGGCGACGGCATCTTTGACCTTCAGCACGACTGGGCTCTTACGGATGAAGATGGCTTCTTCTGGCAGGACTTCATGGGAGACCTGGAGTATGTCCGTCAGGCATGTCGCTTGGCTCGCAAGTACGGTCCTGATGATATCAAGCTCTTCATCAACGACTATAACCTTGAGAGTGATTGGGACAACAACGGAAAACTCAAATCGCTCATCAAGTGGATTGAGCGTTGGGAGGCTGATGGCGTGACTAAGATTGATGGTATCGGTTCGCAGATGCACATCTCTTGTTCAATGAACCCTGGCACTCTTGCAAGTCGCCGTAAGCATATCCGCCAGATGTTTGAGCTTATGGCAGCTACCGGTAAGTTCGTTCGTGTCAGTGAGCTTGACATGGGTATGGACGATGCCAACGGAAATGGCGTACAGACAGCCAATATGACGGAAGAGATGCATAAGATGATGGCTGATCACTATGAATACATCCTCAAGACATACTTTGAGGTAGTTCCACCAGAACAGCAGTGGGGCATCTGTCAGTGGTGTGCTACCGACTCTCCAGCAAACAGCGGATGGCGTAAAAATACTCCTGTCGGTCTCTGGGATCTCAACTGGTATCGTAAGCATACATACGCAGGATGGGTTCGCGGACTCGCTGGCGGTGAACCTGTAACAGCTATTGAGGGCGTGGAGACTGACGGACAGACCATCTTTGAGGACAGCAATGCTCCGATGTTCAACCTCGCAGGTCAGCGTGTCGGTGCAGACTATAGAGGTGTGGTCATCAAGAACGGAAAGAAGACTATAATCCGATAGAAACCTTACCAAAGGCGGGATTGCATTAAATTACCGCTGAAGGACTATCGGTCATTATAAACGAAAGAAGAAGTTTTATACTTCTTTATTTTAAGGGTTATAAAAGGACGGGCGTCACTGCGAAGTGCCGCCCGTTTGCGTTTCTTAAGGAATAAAAACGCATCCGTTAAGGAATAAAATCGCGTTCGTAAAGGAATAAAATCGCATTCGTTAAGGAATAAAAACACGCTCCTTAAGAAAAAAATGTTAATTATGTAGGAATAAGTTTGCAGAAAGAAAAGTTTTTTGTAACTTTGCTGCGGCTATGTGTGGTTCAATATTAACGGTAACCGCCACGAGCTAATATCAAAGTCATATAAAATAATACAGATATGAAAAAACAACTCGGTAGTTTTTCCTTCTCAAAGTTGCAGCTGATGCTCGGCTTTATTCTGGCGCTGATAGCCAGTCATTGTCTGCAACGATATATTCTGTTTGATATTGAGCAGACAAGGGTTTTTGTCTATGAGGCAGCTCGCATAAAGGAGCAGGTAGCTCAGGCAGGAGGCCTTGCTGACATGATAGCACTTTTCTTGCAACAGTTCTTCGTTCTTCCTTTTGCAGGTCCTGCAATAATGGCATTGGTCTATACCATAGTGGCACTCTGTATTCAGAAGACATATTCCGCTGTTGTGGAGCGTGAGTGCTCAATGGCAGAGCTGATACTATGCTGGATTCCTTCCTGCCTTCTCTTCGCCTATACGGAAGATGATATCTTCTTTACGAGTGGACACATAGCGATAATGCTTTCTTCCGTAGGATTGTGTATATATGCCTGTCTGCTCACAAAGGCTCATAAGGTTGTCCGATGGATTCTCACTCCAATAATAATACTTGCGTTCGGCTATGCCTGCTCAACCCATGTCTGGCCGATGATAGCTGGAATGTTTATTGTAGCCTTGGCAAAGAAGGACTGGCTTAACCTTGTAATCGTGCCTGTAAGTGCAGCGCTGATGTTAGGCTTAGCAAGATATTTTAGCCTTGCAGTAACGAATACAGAGCTTTTCTCGCCAGATGTTTACACATACCGTAACCGCATAGAGTCAATAATGGCAGAGGTTTGGATTTCTCTCGTTTTTTTAATGTTTATTGCTCTTTTGTTGAAACGATATGAGTTGCCTAAATTCCTTAACGGGAAAGTGGGTGCTGTGGCTGTGGCAATAGTGCTTGGAATAATTGCGAAGGTGGCTTACTCAGCAGAAACCTCAGAGTCAACAAAGGTGCGTATGGAGTTGCAGTATCACCTTGACAATGGCAATACGCAGGAAGCTTATGAAATCTGTAGCGCACATTTTGATAATTATTGCAATGTAAACATACTATGCTGGCTTGAATACAAGGACGGCGGCTCTCTGCTAAATATCGTAAATAATTTGGGTATAGAAGAACCTGATATGCTCATCATGAAGCAGAGTCCAATCCGTTTTGTCCGTCGTCATCTGATGACTCACAACTACAACATCGGCTATGTAATGGGAGCACAGCATGAGGCTTTTGAATATAATGAACCTACAGAGGGCATGATGAATCCAGAGGCGGTAAAAATTCTTGCCAAGACAAACATCATCATCGGTGCCTATGCCGTTGCCGAGAAATATATCTCCCATCTAGAGAAGACACTCTTCTATCGCAGCTGGGCGAAAGAACAGCGCGAGTATCTCTATAACGATGCAAAGGTGGAGGCAGATCCTGAATACGGTCCACGACGCAAGGGATTTAAGATACAGAGTATCCCTGAAGACTGGACAACAGCATACCACATTGTCCGCCAGATTGCAGAAGCTTCACCAGAACTTCCAGCGAAGGATTATTATGAAGCCTTCAAGGAGATGGGCTTATACAGAAACCTTGAACAGAAAGGAGAATGGAAATAATGAAAAGAAATATATTTCTGCTGCTTGCGGTAGCCGTTCTTGCAGCTTGTCAGGATGGTAAGATTGCGAAGAGCAACAATGCCGACTACGAGATATATCCTGACTATAAGGATGTGACAATACCATGCAACGTGGCTCCTATGAACTTCTCCGTGAAGGATTCTACGGACGCAGAATTTGCATTGCAGATAGAAAGCAACGGCAAGACTCTTTGGGTGGATGCCGACGACAGGGACTTCCAGATAAGCTCTAGTGACTGGCAGGATTTCGTCCGAATGGATGGCGAAAGCAAAGATACCAAGACCATTACTTTCACCCTTGCCAAAATGGAAGACGGTGAATGGGTTGGCGGAAAGCCGTTTAATATGACTGTAGTAAAGGACAGCATTGATGATTACCTGACCTACCGTCTCGTTCCGCCAGGCTATATCTCTTGGTATAAGATGGGTATCTATCAGCATCAGATTTCCACTTCTGAGGAATCAGTCATCTTGGAGAACAGTCATCTCATGGGAGCATGTATGAACTGTCATACAATCGGTTCTCAGCGCTCAGACCGTTCGGTCTTCCACCTTCGTACCTATAATGGCGGAACATACCTGCAGCGCGGAGGAAAGGTGGAGCGACTCGATACGAAGACCGACTCTACAATATCAGCTTTCGTCTATCCAGGATGGCATCCTAATGGAAAGCATATAGCATTCTCAACCAATAAGACAAATCAGGTTTTCCATACGGCAAATGCTGCGCGTGTGGAGGTTATAGACAAAGCGTCAGATGTTGTGGTCTATAATGCTGACAAGCATGAGGCTTTCTCTTCGCCTTTGCTGAAGGACTCCCTGAATATGCAGACGTTCCCTTCATTCTCTCCTGACGGAAAGTGGCTGTATTATTGCTCT
This sequence comes from Prevotella sp., assembly GCA_045600885.1. Taxonomy (GTDB): domain Bacteria; phylum Bacteroidota; class Bacteroidia; order Bacteroidales; family Bacteroidaceae; genus Prevotella. The sequence goes on along the minus strand of JAZRYU010000081.1, from coordinate 31,550 downwards.
GCCCCTCTGGTTAATAAGGTCAGCCTGAACTTTGATAAGGCACACTATTCCCTCTGCCGCATTGCTTTTGATGCAGAGAAAGAGCAGTTTGGCGATAAGGTTGATACTGTTTACAGTGCCTATAAGTACGGCAGAAGTATCTCTTTCCCAAGAGTTTCTCCAGACGGAAAGTGGCTTATTGCTACATTACATAACTACGGAAATTTCAGTATCTGGCATAGCGATGCGGAACTTATCATTCTTCCGCTTGATTCAGCAGCAGCTTCTGTCAATGCAACAGATGCTCCGCTCGACTCAACGGCAGTTTCGGGCAAAGAAGGAATCGTAGGAACTTCCGACATCGGAACATGGACAAAGTTCCTGCCTGCAGACTGGGGCAGAGGAGGCTGCTCTTACCACTCATGGAGCAGCAACAGTCGCTGGCTCGTCTTCAGTAGTCGCCGCGATGATGGACTTTACACTCGCCCTTACTTCACTTATGTTGATGCTAACGGCAAGGCACACAAGCCGTTCATGCTGCCTCAGGAGAATCCAAGACAGTTCTATCTGGAGCGTGATTTCAGCTACAATGTCCCTGAGTTCATGACCTCAGAATTCCCTGTTCCAATGCGTGAACTCCTTGATTGTGCACATGGCGACTCTATTTCTGTAACATACAGAAAGTAATAATCAAAAAAACACAACTTCAGCTTGCTTGCTGAGGAAAACGATGATGAAGAAATACGACTATCTCATAGTAGGTTCCGGCCTTTTCGGTGCGGTCTGTGCTTATCGTATAATGAAAGCGGGCAAAACATGTCTGGTCATTGACAAGCGAGAGCATCTTGGTGGTAATGTCTATTGCGAAAAGATGGAGGGCATAAATGTGCACAAATATGGCGCGCATATATTCCACACTTCAAACAAGGAGGTATGGGACTTCGTGAACTCTATCGTGGAATTCAACCGATATACGAACTCGCCAGTTGCGAACTATAAGGGCAGGCTGTATAACCTACCGTTCAACATGAATACATTCTACCAGATGTGGGGCGTGAGAACTCCGCAGGAGGCTGAGGCTAAGCTGGAGGAGCAACGTGCTGAAGCTAAGGCTGTCATTGGCGACAGGGAGCCGCAGAACCTTGAGGAACAGGCGAAGCTGCTGATAGGCAAGGATATCTACGAGACTCTGATAAAGGGTTATACTGAGAAGCAGTGGGGTAGGGCATGCAGTGATCTGCCGGCTTTCATCATACGACGGTTGCCTGTAAGAATGGTTTTTGACAATAATTACTTCAACGACAAGTATCAGGGTATTCCTGTTGGAGGATATAACAGACTGATAGAAGGACTTCTGGAGGGTGCTGACGTAAGGACAAACTGCGATTTCTTCGCCCTACAGGAGGGATGGCGCTCGATAGCTTCGCGACTGATTTACACTGGTCCGATAGATGAATACTTCGGCTATTCGGAGGGAAGACTGCAGTATCGCACAGTCTCCTTTGAGACTTCGGTGGAAGAAACGCCGAACTATCAGGGAAATGCTGTGGTGAACTATACGGAGCGTGAGGTGCCTTACACGAGAATCATTGAGCATAAGCACTTTGAGATGTTCGGGCAGGAGGTTTATGATTGCCCGAAGACGGTGATAAGCAAGGAGTATTCAACAGAATGGAGCCCAGGTATGGAGCCTTATTATCCGGTGAACGATGAGCGGAACAACGCTCTGGCGGACAAATACCGGGCTATGGCTGCGGCAGAGGAGGACGTGATCTTCGGCGGTCGTCTTGCGGAATACAAATACTACGACATGGCGCCAGTGATAGAGAAGGCGCTCTCTTGTGAATTGAAAATTGATAATTGAAAATTGATAATTATGCAGGCGATAATACTGGCGGCAGGAATGGGCCGCAGACTGGGTGAATATACAAAGGACAACACGAAGTGTATGCTTCCTGTGAACGGCGTGCGACTGATAGACAGAATGCTCTCTCAGTTGGCTAAGCTGAACCTGAACCGCGTGATAATCGTGGTGGGTTATCAGGGACAGAATGTGATTGACCACGTGGGCAATCGCTACGAGGATGTGCTGAAGATAGAATGGATAAACAATCCTATCTATGATAAGACGAACAACATCTACTCGCTCGGTCTTGCGAAGGAGAAGATGATTGAGGACGATACGCTGCTTCTGGAGTCAGACCTTATAATTGACGACCGCGTGCTGGACCTTGCCGTAAACGATCCGAATCCAAACATCGCCCTTGTGGCAAAGTACGAGACTTGGATGGACGGAACGATGATGTGCATTGATCAGGACTGCAACATCGTGAACTTCGTGCCGAAAGAGGCTTTCCGCTATGAAGATACAAAGCATTACTATAAGACGGTAAATATCTATAAACTGTCGAAGGAGTTCTGCGAACATAGCTATGTTCCTTTCCTTGATGCTTACCTGAAGGCTCTCGGTACAAACGAGTATTATGAGCAGGTGTTGCGAGTGATTACGCTTATAAACAAGAGCGAACTGAAGGCAAAGCCTATTGGCGACCTGCCTTGGTATGAGATAGATGACGTTCAGGACAAGGATATTGCGGAAACTATCTTTGCCGACGAGAAAGACCGTCTTGGCAAAATGATGAAGCGCTATGGTGGTTACTGGCGCTTTGAGCACATGCTGGACTTCTGCTACCTTGTAAATCCTTATTTCCCGCCGCAGAAAATGCGCGACGAGATGCAGGCAAACTTCGACCGTCTGCTTACGGAATATCCTTCTGGAATGTTCGTGAATTCTCTGCTTGCCGGAAAATATTTTAACATCAGACATGATTATGTCGTGGTGGGAAACGGTGCGGCGGAACTGATAAAAAGCATCTGTTCATTGCCCTACAACGCGGATGATGCGGCTCGGAAATCCTCGCCCTACAACGCGGATGATGCGAAAATCGGCGTAGTCTATCCTACCTTTGAGGAATATCCAAACCGAATGAAGGCGGATGAGATTGTGAAGTTCGTGCCGCAGAATGAGGATTATTCATACACTGCCGACGATCTTATGGATTTCTTTGGCGATAAGCTGGTGGCTGGTTCGGAGCTTCTTCTGATAAATCCGGATAATCCTTCTGGTAACTTCATTCCGCTTTGTGATGTGCTTCGATTGGCAGAATGGTGCAAGGAGCGTGAGATAAGGTTTATCGTTGATGAGAGTTTCGTTGATTTCAGCGAAGGCTTTGAGAATAACAGTCTGTTGTACAATGAGTTGCTCCAGAAATATCCAAACATGGTAGTGGTGAAGAGCATCTCAAAGAGTTATGGTGTTCCGGGCTTGCGTCTCGGCATACTCGCATCAAGCGATGTAGAACTGATCAACAGGATAAAGAAGGATGTGGCTATATGGAACATCAATTCTTTCGCGGAGTTCTATATGCAAATTTTCAATAAGTACGAGAAGGACTACAAGAAGGCTTGCGGAAAGTTTGTTGCTGAGCGTGAGCGTTTTGTAGAGCGTCTGAAGACGATTCCATATCTTAGGGTTATTCCGAGTCAGGCAAACTTCCTGATGTGCGAGGTTGACAAGACTGTCTTTTCTTCGCACGATCTGACGGAAACCCTCCTCAATCGCTTTAATATCCTGATAAAGGATTGCGACACAAAGAACGGACTCAAGGGAAAGAACATGATCCGCATTGCTGTACGCGATCAGAAAGATAACGATACGTTGATTGAGGCGCTGAAGACACTGAAAAGTGAAAAATGAAAATATACAATTAGATCCCGAATATGAGACTAACACAAATGCGCGTAATACGCGTAATTAATCCGTAATGATTATGAAAATTAAAATTAGGCAACAATATACTATTAGACCCTAATTTAATTATGGAGACAAGAATTAGCAACAATTTACAAGAATTATCTTAAAAATATTATTGTATATTTCTGTCCATTGTTGCTCATTGTTTGTCAAAAGAAAATTATCAAAAATATTTAATGATTATTCGGGTCAAATAATATAGAGTTTCCTAAAATTAAAATAAAAATGAAAAAGTATTCAGTTTATGCAATTTTGCTTGCAGTGGCATCTTTCGCGATGTCTTGCAATGGTAATCAGAACGCTGATCAGGCGGCAGATAAAGAAACTACTGATGTAGTGGAGAATGCTGATACAGCGAATGTGGCGGCAGATACAACAGAGGCTGTAGCAGCTGCAGAAGAACAGGCCGCAGCGGAGCAGGCAAAGAAAGATGCCGACGCTGAGGTTATAAAGAAGTTCCTTGCTTCAATTTATAAGCCTGGTGGCGCTTCAAAGATATTTGAAGACAGCTGGGTTCGCAAACACTGCACTCCAAGAATGCAGAAAATCCTTCGCGACGAATATATGTATGACGATGGACCAGGCTGGGGCAGTTGGATAATCGGTGGCTGGGAGGCTGGCGAAGATATGGAAACAAAGTTAACTGGCATCAATTACGATGGACAGTATTTCTATGCTACTTTGGTTCCGACAGGTTATTCAAAGGATTATGCCAAAGGCAAGAGGGTTATCCGTCTTGAAGTGAACCTTGTTGACGGCACTCCAGTGATAAATGACTGCAAGTGGACAAGCAATTTTAAGTATAGCAATTAGTGTGTGCAGTTATCAGTAAAGATTTTTAGTAGTGATTTTAAAAAATTAAACTGAGAATCTAACTGAAAATATTCATACGGTTGTATTTAGACGGTCGAAGCATAGCTTCTCAAAATCTTAACCTAAAATCCTACAGAAAATCCTAACTAAATAGGAACGACAAACTGAGCAACCTAATTAGTAAATAAAAATGCTTGTATCGTAACCGCTGTTACGGTAATAGGAATTACGCAATAAGACACGATATTGGAAGAAGACCTGAAACATAAGACAGCGAAAGGACTCGGATGGGGACTTTTGAACAACGGCACTACGCAGTTGCTCAATCTTGTCTTCGGCATTGTTCTGGCGCGACTACTCACTCCTGCAGACTATGGCATTGTGGGAGTGCTGACCGTGTTCACTCTTATTGCGGGAAATCTTCAGGCAGGAGGCTTTACTCAGGGACTTTGCAATATGAAGTCGCCTACACATAGAGATTACAACTCGGTGTTCTGGTTTAATATCTCCATGAGTGTTTGCCTCTATGCAATATTGTTTCTCTGTGCACCGCTGATAGCCGACTTCTTCAATGCGCCTGAACTGCTGTTGCTTTCGCGCTTCACCTTTCTCGCCATTCCTATTTCTGCCCTGAGCATAATTGCTGGTGCATATATGTTCAAGAACATGATGGTGAAGGAGGGAGCTATTTTGGGCATTGTTGCTCTGCTATGTAGCGGAACGGTAGGCATTGTTCTCGCCTTTATGGACTATAGCTATTGGGCACTTGCATGGCAGCAAATTACCTATACCACAGTGGTTACCATTGGCCGCTATATGGTAGTTCCATTCCGTCCTACGCTTACCATATCCTTTGAACCTGTAAAGCAGATGTTCTCATTCAGCGTGAAAATGATGCTTACCACGATTCTTAATTCACTTTCCCAGCAGATTCTCACCTTCATATTCGGCAATATCTTCGGAAAGAGAAATCAGATGAATGTAGTGGGAAATTATTCTCAGGCAAACAAATGGAATATGATGGCTTCCGACATGCTTAGAGGTACCATTGCACAGGTGGCACAGCCTGTGATGGCAGAGGTGCGCGATGATCGTGAGCGTTCGCTTCGTGTGCTGCGTAAGATGATACGCTTTACGGCATTCCTTTCCTTTCCTGCTATGTTCGGACTGGCTCTTGTGTCGGAAGAATTTATCCTTACTACGATAGGCGAGAAGTGGCTTGTTAGTGCAGATATGCTTCGCGTGCTTGCTGTGGCTGGTAGTACGATCCCAATATATGCCCTTCTTCAGAATGTGGCTATCAGTCAGGGACGTTCTGATATATATATGTGGCTCAACGTAGTGCAGATTCTCGTGCAGATAGGAATCGTAGTATTGCTGAAAGATTATAGCATAGAGACCATGGTATTGGCAGTTTCCGTCTTTACCATTCTGTATCTCTTCGTCTGGCATTTCTTTACGCGGAATCTCTCGGCATATTACTCCATCATAGCATTCTTGAAGGACATCATTCCTTTTGCATTCGTCTCATGCGCAACGATGTATATTACGTGGCTGATTACGGATTTCGCTCTTTCCAATGCCCACTATGTTCTGCTTCTTTTGGCAAGAATGGTTATTGCAGCAGCTATCTACGCTTCCTTCATGTTCGTGACGAAGGCTGAAATAATGAAAGAGTGCATAGGGTTTATAAAGAAGAAATAATGATAAGAGTTCTCATAGTAAATGCTTCTGACAGCAAAGGAGGTGCGGCAGTCGTTTCGCGCCGACTTCTCCATGCCCTTAACAAGCAGGAAGGCGTGGAGGCTAAGATGCTGGTGGCTGAAAAGCAGACTGATGATGAGAGTATTATAGCCCTACCGCGAACATGGTGGATAAAGAAAGCCCTTGACAGGGCCATCGTATGGGCTGCAAACGGTTTCTCACGGAAGAAGCTGTGGCTTACTGATGGCGGCTTCTTCGGCAATGACATTACGAAACGAAAGGAATTCCTTGAAGCTGATGTCATTCATCTGCATTGGGTGAACCAGGGCTTTTTAGGGCTGCGCGATATTGAGAAGGTTCTGAGGAGCGGAAAGAAAGTGGTATGGACCCTTCACGATATGTGGCCCGCGACAGCCGTCTGCCATATCCCTGGGCTGTGTAATAACTATATAGAAAGCAATTGCAACGCTTGTCCGTTGCTGATGCAAAAGCTGGTCAGCAGAACCTTCGAGAAAAAGTTCTCCATGTATCAGCATTCAGAAGATTTGCAATTTGTGGCAGTGAGCAATGCCGTGAAGCAAAGTTTTGACAATAGCTGTTTGGCGAAGAATACAGGGCTGAGGTGTGGTGTCATCGGAAATCTCCTTCCCGTGGAAAACTTTAATTGCACTCGTTCAAAAGCGAGTGATAACAAGGTGGTTATGGCAATTGGGGCTGCACGACTTGACGACCCTGTAAAAGGGCTTCCCGTATTGATCGCAGCCACAAAGCAACTTGCAAAGAATCCTATATATGCAGAGAAACTCCATCTGATATTATATGGAGGCATTGCCAACCGTTCGCTACTTGAGCAGATTGCCTTGCCATATACTTACAAGGGAGTAGTCTCTCAACAAGAGGTGGCAGAAATCTTCAGGGAGAGTGATATTGTGCTCTCTACTTCCAACTATGAAACTTTTGGTGCAACACTCGCTGAGGGCATAGCCTGTGGATGCCTTGCCGTAACGCGAGGCACTGGCGGTCAGCGCGATGTAGTGGAGCACATGAAGACGGGGTATATAGTGGAAGAGGGCGAAGACTTCTCCAAGGGCATAGCGTGGGCAGTGGATTATCTGGAAAACGCAGGATGCCAGGAAGAGCTTCGTAGTATGCTTCACCAGATGATGGTGGATAAGTTCTCTTGCGACATAATCGCAAAGCGACATCTGGAGATTTATGAAACCCCAAAAACAGAACAATGATGAAAGAAAGAAGTCATGCTTTTGATTTGCTTTGCGGAATATGTATCGTCCGCATGGTAATGCTACATATAACCCAATTCTGTGGGTTTACTAAGTTGGAATGGTGGACAGAGATTATGCACTGGTCTTACTTCTTCATGTCGTTTTTCTTCTTCAAAGCGGGCTATTTCAACAAGACGATTGGTGGCGATACAAAAGCCTATTTACTTGATAAGACGCGCCGCCTGATGGTCCCTTATTTCTCGTGGGGCATTATAGGTTGTATTGTGTATTTCTTTTTTGTTATTTTCATATTCCCTCCAAAACATACGTGTGTACAAGCCGTTTGTTGGGAGCATTTATGGAATACGAGTTGTGTTTACGGCAATGACCCTTTGTGGTTCTTGATGTCGTTCTATCTCATGTATGTTTTTGTACATTTGATAGAGAAGATTCCTCACATACGCATAAAAGACAAGTCTTTCAGTTGGAGCTGGGTGGTTGTACTGTTTCCGTATGTCTCGTTTTGGCTACATCAACAGGGTGACCCTCTTCCGCTTAATATAAGCAATGTGTTCTTCGGAGTATTTCTCTTTTGGTTGGGAAAGTTATGGCACAAGTTTGTAGATCGGATGGGACGTTCCCGGACAATTATGATTTCTCTTGTGCTGATTGCGGTATTCATTGTACTGAACAGTCAGTTTGATATAGCTCACAACATGCTTGACAATCGCTGGGACGGTGACTTCCTGCCATTGTTTTCTGCGATAGTTTGTGTTATTTGCGGGCTTTCTGGTCTTTTACTCAGTTTACGGATGCCACGAATCCCTCTTATAGGATTCATCGGTGAGCATTCGATGGTTTACTTTGTGTGCCACATGGTAATCCTTACCTTTTACAATTTTGTCCATTCCGCCAACACTCGCTCACTGCGTGGTCATTGGGAAGATTACTTCATACTTATCTTCATAATCTTTACCATTTGTTCGCTTCTTGTGCCTCACGTGGAGAAGATTCCTTTCCTTAGTGGACGATACCAAAAGCGAAAGTACAAGCTTTGGATAATATAAATTGGGATGTCAGTTACATATATTTTATCAGACAGAAATAATAAAAAAGATATGGAAAAGCTTAAAAGATTTATTGATATTTGGGTTCCAGTAACTACTTGTTCTCTACGCTGTCACTACTGCTATATCACTCACAACCGCCTCTTCGGAGGTCCACTTCCAAAGTTTAAATATGATGTAGATACCTTCCGTAAGGGATTGTCTAAAGAACGTTTGGGTGGTACTTGTATGATAAACTTATGTGGAGGAGGCGAAACACTACTTCCTCCAGAGATGCCTCAATACATCAAAGCACTATTAGCAGAAGGTCATTACGTCATGGTTGTGACTAATGCAACAGTCGATAGAGCTTTTGACGAAATAGAGAAATTTCCAAAAGAGTACTTGGAGCGACTATTCTTTAAATTCTCTTATCACTATATGGAGTTGAAAGAAAAGAGACTTTTTGACCGTTTCTTTAATAACGTACGTAAGATGAGAGATGCTGGTGCATCATTTACACTAGAGGCAACACCTTCTGATGAACTCATTCCTTATATCGATGAAATGAAAGAACTTGCTATAAAAGAAGTAGGGGCAGTTAACCACGTAACAGTTGCTCGTGATGAGCACGATTTGGGTGTTATACCAATCCTTACAAAAATGACACCTGAAGAGTACAAGAAGACATGGTCAACTTTTAAGTCAGAATTCTTTGACTACAAATTCTCTGTGTTTACAAAGAAGCGTACAGAATTCTGCTATGCTGGAGACTGGACTTTATTCTTCAATATGGGTAACGGCGAATTGTATCAATGCTATAGTTCTCTATACAGCCAGAACATTATGGATGATGTGACTAAACCAATTAATTTCAAAGCTATAGGTCATCATTGCCAGCAGCCTCATTGTTACAATGCGCATGCATTTCTAACCTTTGGAGCAATACCAGAGCATGTTGCACCTACGTATGCTACTATCAGAAACAGAGTCTGTGTTGACGGAACGGAATGGTTGCAACCTCGCATGAAGGCTTTTATGGAACAGAGATTGAAGTACGCGAACTCTGAATATACACAGGAACAGAAGGATGCTATTGACAAAGAGATGGATATATTAGCAATTAAGAAAGCGAGAATTGATCGCATAAAGAAGATAGTTGCAATGGTTAAGAAGTGCATTAAAAAGATAATCGGAAAGAAATAATTATGAATGCTGCAGCGAAAATTATACAATTGAGAGATGTTATCGTAAGCACCCTATCTTCTTTGATAGATCGCGATTATTATCTCTTGGAGGTTCCTTATTATACAAATATTGGAGATACTTTGATTTGGCAGGGAGAATTAGATTTCCTTAAAAGTCTGCCTTATACATGCAAGGGAATGTACTCGTTAGAAACGTTTCCATTCTGGAAGAGAATTCCTGAAGGTTCCCTTGTGCTTTTTCAAGGAGGTGGTAACTTCGGAGATTTATGGACAAAGCATCATGACTTTAAAATGAATATTGTCCGTAAGTTCCCAAATTGCAAGTTTGTTTTCTTCCCACAGACAGTATGGTTTAATGACGAAGTGAACCTAAAAGCATGTGCCGAATTTTTGTCTTGTCAAAAAGATGTTACTATTTGTGCACGAGACACAACTTCTTATGAAATTTTAAAGGATAATTTTTCTTGTAATATATTATTGGTTCCAGATATGGCATTTTGTATAGATATGTCTAAATGGAATAAATCCTTGCCTGCGGAAAAAGACTTGTTGCTTAAACGTACAGATGCCGAATTCAAATCTACACCCTATATAGAAGAGTTGTCTTCACGAAATAATTTGACTGTTACGGATTGGCCCACAATGCTTAGCAAGCATGATTGGCAAACAAAAATCATGCTCAAATTAATCTATAGTAGATTAACAAAATACGCCATTGCTGACTGGTACGCATACAACTATTATCGTAAACATCTTATTTCATCAGGAGTTTATTTGTTGGCAAGTCACAAAAAGATATACACTACACGTTTGCATACAGCAATATTAGGTGTTTTAATGAATAAGGATATAGAGTTTCTGGATAATAGCTATGGAAAGAACAAGACTTTCTTCGACTCTTGGCTAAATAACTGTGAAAACGTAAAATTTGTAACAAATGGTTGATGTCTCAATTCTGATTCCGGTATACAACGTCCGTGAATATATCATAAAATGTCTTGAATCTGTTGCGGCTCAAACCTACAATGGGCCTCTGGAGTGTATCATTGTTGACGATTGTGGTAATGATGGCAGTATCAGCCTTGCAGAAGGGTTCGTTGCAAAGTACAAAGGGAATGTGAAGTTCCGAATACTCCGGCACGAACACAATCGGGGGCTTGCTGCGGCACGCAATACTGCTGTAGCCGCAGCTCAGGGAGTATTCATTTTTCATCTTGATTCCGATGACTGGTTGGAACCTACGGCAATAGAATTACTTTTAAATAAGCAAAGAGAATCTGGTGCGGATATAGTATCAGGAAATGCTCTTAGATGTACAATTGAAGGTGAGGAGGCGTTAATAGAGCCGACCTATAAGACAAATATAGATATGGTGTATAAAACGATTGAGATGACACTCGATCATGTTATCTGGAGAAGGCTTATTCGAAGGACATTATATACTGATAATAATATTACAGCTGTTGAAGGGGTTAACATAGGAGAAGATCATCATACACTTCCACGCTTGGCATACTATGCGAACTCAATTGCAAAAGTTGAAGATGTTGTATATCATTATAATTGTCTTAATCCGAACTCTTACATGAGTAAGAGAACAAAACAATTCAATTTTAATAGATATAGAAGCGATTTGGCATCAATAAAAATTCTTAAAGACTTCTTTGAAAATAAGGATCAATATTGTGTGGACAGATTAGATGCTATCAAACGTGAATATCAAAGTATTAGTTTGAGGTCTGCCGCTAAATTAATGGATCATAAGTCATATCTCCAAATATGCAATGAATCAGGTTTAATCAATCTATATTATATGGATGTATTCATGTCTATTATTAAAAGTGTAAAAGATGAAATTAAAAATCTGATACAAATATGCTTTTCGTGTCATATAATCCTATGAAAAAGATATTATAGATTCTGTTTCATTTCCCCATAAGTTTAGGAATAAATGCCAATCTGTCAGACCATTTTATCTGATTCTGGGAATAGCGCTTCTGCTTTGTGCGCCATAATCTGATGTGGTTGAGAGGATAGAACCCGAAACGGTTATATGGCTTCTTCTTCATGACCGTGTCGTACATTTCAGGTGCGTAACGCTTCACGTTTGCGTCGTATTCATTGACCGTGTCAGCGTTGAACGTTTCTTCGGATGCATAGATCAAGGCATTTTTGTAGGTGCCAGAGATTGCCATGAACAAGCGGTGGCATTGCATTTCTCGCATAGTAGGCGAGAGACTGCTCAGATCCACGGATGCATACTTCTCAAGCAAACTGTTAGTGACCTTTATTGTTGCGTTCATTATTCTGGAACGAGCTTTTGGATCAACAGTCTGTCCCTCTCTGCCAAGCATGTATTGGTAAACATTGAGAGGGAGATAGCAGAAATTCTTTGTGTGGAACATCGGCTTGAAGATCCATTCCATATCCGTGAAAGATATGCCCTCAGTCTGCGTGTAGTTTATGTCGCGAAGCAATTGCAGACGGTATGTCAGGGCATGCATTGGGAATTCTGGAATGACGGAATCTTCAACTGACATGACTTTGCCCTGGGTCAGTTTGAAACTTGCAGGAACTCTTTTATCTGAAGAATGGTACACAAAACTGTAGTCTGTCAAGATGAAGTCAGCGTCAATGCAAGAAAGCTGTTTCACATACTCGCAGAACAGCTCCGTATTGAAATAGTCGTCAGCGTCAAGCACCTTCACATACTTTCCTTCAGCCTCTTTCAGTCCGCGGTTTATGCAAGAGCCGTAATTGCCGTTTTCCTTGTCAATGACATGTATGCAGTCAGGGAAACGCTCTTGATATGTATGTGCAATCTCAGAGGAACGGTCTTTTGCACCATCTATTATTACCAGCACCTCCACCAGTTCAAAACATTCTTTTATAATCAATGAGTCTAAGCAGCGGTTTAGGTATTCCTCCATGTTGTAGGTCGGAATTATCAGTGAAATAAGTTTCATGGTCTTTGTAGCTGTTTTGCAAATATGATTGTGCAAAGTTATACAATTTTCGTGATACCTGCAAATTTTCTGGATAATAATTGCATATTCCGTAAAAGATTCGTACTTTTGCAGCATCAAGATGATGAATGCTCCTTATAGTTAATGTTATCAGTTTTAGATGAAGAAGAAAGTGTTCCATATTGTAGCACGGTTCAACGTTGGAGGATCTGAACGAGTAGCAATGAATATTGCTGCCGGAGGTGATGGTGCCAGCGAACAGCATATCGTTGAACTATACCGCGCCAACTCCCAGTTCACAACAGCCATTATCGACGAACTGAAACGGTCGGGTATTCGCTACCACCGTTCGTGGCTTCCAGTGCTGTTCCATTGGCATTACCTCGTAGAGCGCATCATCGCTTGCCTGTTCCCACTGCGTATGCTATGGCTGTGGCTGCGCTATCGTCCTGACATAATCCATTCCCACACGGAGATGCCAGATATGGCAGTATGGTTGTCACTGCGACTGATGCCATGGATGCGAGTGCGTCTGGTGCGTACCATACACAACACAGTGCTATGGACTGGCATGGAAATCATCGGACCTAAGGTGGAACGGTTTATGCAGCAACATCGTGCCAACGTAGCCATATCGCCTAATGTTCAGCAAACATATTATGAAAATTATGGCGAACGTCCGGAGATAATATATAATGGAGTTGCTCCAGTTCCGCAGCAGCATTATGAAGGAATTGTCGCGGGTAAAATAAACGTTTGCTTTGCAGGCAGGTTTGAGCATCAGAAAGGCATTGATGTGTTGTGCAGAATTATCTGTTCGCTGTCTGATGACGATAGGTATCACTTCCATGTGTTCGGCAGCGGTCGTTTGCAGAATATGGTTGACCAGCAGCTCGCCAACCTAGCCAATGCCACGGTTCGTCCGCCTCTCCATGGTATCTCTGCCTACATGTCGTCGTTTGACTATCTCTTGATGCCCTCGCGCCATGAAGGGCTGTCCATACTCGCCATAGAGGCATCAATGAATGGACTTCCACTTATCATCAATCACTGTGCTGGTCTCACTGATACCCTTCCTGCTGACTGGCCGTTAGCTGTCAACGATAACGACATCAACCAGTGGCAGCATATATTCCGCAATGTACTGCCCACCATAGATCGCCAGCGTCTTGTCCGCGAAGCCAGAGCCTTTGCTACCGAGCATTTCTCTGTTCAGCAGATGCAGTGCCAATATAATGCAATTTATTCTCGTCAGTTCCCATGATCACAGCCCCATTATTAGCAATCAGTCGCCATAGACTCGCCATAGATGGAACAGGAGTTGTTACCCTCGTTGCCTTCATGGGATGTCCGTTGAAATGCAAGTACTGTATTAATGACAGCTGCCATGCTATGGAGCGGACGCCGCGACATATTACGCCGCATGAACTGCTTGAGGAAGTGATGATAGACAATCTTTACTTCCTTGCTACCGACGGAGGCATAACCTTTGGTGGCGGTGAACCGTTGCTCAACAGCAGGTTTATTGAACAGTTTTGCAAGATAGCTGATCCACGATGGACAATAAGTATGGAGACATCGCTGAATGTTCCGTTGGAGAATCTTCAGCGAGTGTTCCCCTTTGTGGACAAGTATATGATAGATGTAAAGGACATGAATCCTGCCATTTATGAGGAGTACGCCAAACATCCGCAGACAGACATGCTCCGTAACCTCAAGTGGCTGCTGGAAAACGTGGACGATAGGCAGAAGATAGAAGTCAGACTACCGCATATCCCTTCTTACAATACTCAGGAGGATGTTGACAAAAGTCGCAGATTATTGGAGAATATGGGAGTCGTATGTTTTGATGAATTCAACTATATAATACCCGCAAATACGGAAAAGTAAAGAAAAGGGAATAAACAAAAAATTAAATACCCAAAATTAAAAACCAAGAACCAACTATGGAGAAAGGTAGAAAAGTTTGTAACGAACTCAAGGCTATCCGCAAGAAGATAGCTGAGGCAAATGACATTGAGTACACACCAAACGAGTGTACTCACAAAGGAGAATGTGCCGGCACATGCCCTGCATGTGAAGCAGAAGTGAAGTATTTAGAGAAGCAACTCAGCATGCGTCAACTCATAGGCAAGGCTGCCGTTGTGGCAGGACTTTCCCTCTCCGTAGCCTCATGTGTTGGTGGAATTGGCTCACCGACTAAAGGCGATGTAGCCAGAGTGGATTCTGATACCGTTGAGGCTTTGGCAGGAGATGTTGAAGCATTGGCAGGAGATGTAGCATGTCCTGTTGATTCTGCGACTATTGACAGTGCAGACTCTCTCGTTAATACGGAAGCAGAGACGGATAGATAAATATTGGTGTCCGCTAAGAAGGTTTTTCTCGCTAAGTCAAGAAAGTTGTCATCCTTAGAAATGACAAACATAATCCTTAGGAATAGCAATCGTAAACCTTAGGAATAGCAAACGTAATCCTTAGGAATAGCAATCGCTATCGTGCGCCCTCTGAACATTCAAAAAATGCAAAAAAAATATTTTTTTTCGGCAAAATCCTACATTCCTACATAAAATCTCAGCGAACCCCTGTGTTTATCGGCATTCAGCGGCTATGTAGGATTTATGTAGGATTCATGTAGGAAGACATCCTACATAATTCCAAATGTAGGATATGTAGGATCTATGTAGGATTATTTTCTATCCTACATGGATCTAACTAACTGATAATGTGTGCGTTATGCAGAATTTATGTAGGAATGTAGGATTTTCGACGAAAAATCGCGATTTTTTGCAAATTATGAGTGTAATGCTACATCATGTTATATTGGAAGGATGGGCAATTAGTCAAAGTCGTAAACGCCGAGAGGCTTGAATTCGTTTTTCATTGCCTGTCCTTTTGCTCGCCATTCTCCGCCTTCAGCTATGATTTCGTTGACAAGGCGTTTTGCTGTTGCTGCATCTCCTGAATGGGCAGCAGAATAGGCTTGCTTTACCTTGTTCTGAATCTTTGCATTACGGGCTTTTTGCTCTTCCGCTTGTCGCTGCTGAGCTTCAATTCTAGCCTTTTCTTCGGCTATCCTTTTTTCTTCATCTTTCCTTTCTTGTTCAGCCCTTGCTTTATCTTGTGCATCTTGCTTTTTCTTGGCTAATCGCTCATCATCAGTATTCTTTGTATTGCTGTCAACAGCCGGCAGTGGTGTTTGGGTAACAGGCTCTACAGGCTCATGTACGATAGTATCCTGTATGGGCTCTTTCGCTGTCATGCTATCGTTTTCCATAACGACAGAGTCTTTGTTTATGGAATCATTAGGCATAAGTGTTTCTGCCTCCTTGCTACACTGTCCAGGAAGCATAAGGGCTGCTCCTATAGTTAATAAGGCAACAATAGCGACACTACTGATAGGCATAAGGTGGTCGCCAATGAAACCTTTTGTCTTGTTGATAAAAGAACCTTCTTCGTCTAGAGAAATCTTTTTCGTTTTATTCTTTTGCTGCTGAGGGCGAAAAGCTCTTGTCTGCTTTGACGTTGCCACGTCTGCAGTCTTCGGTTCCTGAGTTTCTCGGTATTGCTTTTTTGCGTGCAGTTCTGCAATGAATTCTTCGGCATTAGTGGTTCTGGCAGTTTTATTGAGAGCCATAGCATGCATAATGGCATACTTTATAGTATCGCTTATACCCTGAAGGTTGCTTTCAAGATATTCCGTAGAAACGTCAAATGCTATTTGCGGATCGTTACCTACGAGCATATAGAACATAGTCGCTCCTAATGCATAAACGTCCACTTTAGGCGAGAAATGGGTAATAGAACCATATTGTTCAGGTGGTGCATAGCCGTCGCTTACGTTTTCGTTCTTGCTTCTTGTGGTAGCTTTTCCTTCCTTATCAAAGTGCATGGCAATACCGAAATCAATGATGATGGGGGAGATACTTCCGTTCTCCGTCCATTTAATCATTATATTTTCGGGCTTTATATCGAGATGGAGGATATGCTCTTCATGCATCTTACCTATAGCTGTGGCTATGGGTAGAATGATTTCTTTAGCCTCTTTTTCGCTAAGTGCTCCTTTTCGTTCTACATATTTCTTGAGATTGCCACCATCAATGTATTCCATTACGAAATATGCGGTGTTGTTTGCGGTGAATACCTCGTTTACATTTACGATGTGTTCATCTGCGTGACAGAGCTTGTTGATGCGTTCGCCTTCGGTGATGAAGTCCTTGAGGCTTTTATCAATTTCCTTTGTGAACGAATCGTCCAATGGGATAAGTGTAATACCGTCGTTGGCACGTTTACATTTCCCGTTTAGGAAAAATTCCTTTATTGCAAAGTTTGCATTTACAGGGATATTTCCTACCTTTACTTGGGCTGTAGCTATGTAAGTTATTCCAAAACCACCTTGACCGAGTATCTTGGTAATAGTGTATTCGTTTTGTGATTTTAGTTTTGCTCCCAGTGGAAGTGCGTATTTTATATCAGTCATATAACTTCTTATTTTTATCATCTATATGTGCATAGTACATTATCATCTGCTGTTCTGAAGTTTCTTTAATAGTTCGGCACCGGATTTACTTGATTCAGAAAGGTAGTAGTCGGCAAGAGGGATGTCCTGGACAACTCCAGCTTCTTTACTTAACGGAGCCATACGGTAAATGCGGTTAAGTAATTCCATGGATCTACGATCTTCAGAATTCAAAAGATAGCTTAGTGCGACTGTGCGGTTCTTTTGAGTTCCTATACCTTCGTAATAGCATTTACTCAATAGGTAATTGGTAGTATTGTCTAACCCTGGTGTAGCGACTCTAGCTATACATCGACAGATTATATTATTTCCTATGGCTGCATATTTATAGGCTTTTTTTGAGTTAGACTTATACATATCAACGTCATTATATACCCAAGATAACAATGATACAGCTTGATACAATTCTTCTTTATATAAATCTTCTGCAATATTGAGATAGTATTTATGTAGATTTGCTTTCTCAGTTTTAGTAATATTGTTTTTTTCTATATCAGAATCCACTTCAGCAAAAATAAAATCCCAAAGATAATCCCATTCTACTACTTCTAAAACAATAGAGAGATATATTTTTCTATCTAAAAAAGACAGTTTACTAAAATCGTATTCTTCATCTCCTTTTGCTAGGTTCTGGGGAAAATGAGACCAGTAGTTTCCTAAATCAACATATTGATAACTTTCATATATATAAGAAGCATACCAGTGGTTTCTCATGGCAGACTTGAATAACGCTTTAGTCTCTGCTTCATACTCTTTACTCTCGCTATCCATATTTTCTGTCTTTTTCTCAAATTTTTCCAGTTCTTTTTCCCACAATGCATCCGGGACTTTTGCTGCAAGCGCTTTCTCAAAGTATTTCTTATCTTCGTTAAGAATATACCATGCGTAGCAAGCTTTTGCATCACCAGCATCGGCAGCATTCTTCATCTTATTCCAAGTTGAAACATGTTCGTTGTAGCTTTTTTTGTCATAAAAGAATAATTTGTATACCCTTGCTGCTGCAATGTAGTCTTTTTCACAACCAATGCCAGGAAGAAGACAACAATAAATGAGATTGTTGGTAATAGTCTCGTTAGGATTAGAGCACCAAGCATTTACCCAAGCTTCGTATGCTTTTTGGTAGAGTTTATCCTTATAGTAAATGCAGCCAACTTTGTTCATAGCCTGCTCGTTGCCATACTTTGCTGCAAGTGCATAATTTCCTACGCATACCTTACCCTCCTTCTCTTCACAAAGAGCAAGATAATAGTAGGCATCAGCATCATACTCGTTTATCTCAAGCATCTTGTTACACCATTCCCTTGTTTTTGTATAATCCTTATTGCTATAATGGAGCGTAATAAGTTCCTCTATAGAAGGTACATAGCCTTTAACTGCTGCTTTTTCGTACAACTCCATAGCCTTATTCTTATCCTGTAAGTAAGAACAATAGCCATAGCGGTAATGTTCGCCCATATTGTGCAGTTCAACTACATCGCCCTTTTCTGCCTTGCTCTTCATTGTAGCAAGCGTTTGAGTACTGCACTTGTGATTCTTGTCATATTCGGCATAGGCAGAAACCGAAAGAAATAAAAGGAATGATATGAATATACTACGTATCATAAGCTATGGATTAATGCTAAGCGTTAGGATTTGTGGAAAGTCTTATCTCTTGAACATGTCAAAGAATCGGGCGAACGCCGATTTCTTCTTCGTGGTCTTCTTTTCAGACTCGATGTCAAATGTTTTGATGAGCTTCTGCGGAAGTGGAGTGGTTGTAGAATAGACTCTGGCTTCGGAAGTTTCTGGCGCATCTGCTGTTTCTGAGGTTTCTGTAACCTTTGCAATTGGGACGATGAATGCCGTGTTGTTGTCATCAGCCTTCTCGGAAAGCTTTGCCATTCTTGCTGCTTTTTCCTCGTCAGACGCTTCGCTAAGTAATATGTCTGAGAGCTGCTGATCGTTGAGTTCGCCAAGGACGCCGTCGGAGCACAAAAGGAAATAGTCGCCAGCCTTAATGTCGGAAAGGAACGAGATTGTTATCATGCTTCTGTTTTCGTTCCCGCTTGTTGGTGACATGGCACGTGTAATAACATTACTCTGCGGATGGTTTATTGCTTCCTCCGGAGTTATGAGACCGTTCTTTACCAGATTGTTTACAAGAGAGTGATCCTCTGTCTTGAAGATGCAACCGTAGTCTCTGCGGAACTGATATATCCTGCTGTCGCCTATATGTACTGAGACAGCTCCGCCCTTATGCAGACAGAGCAGTGTTAGGGTGGTGCCCATGTCTGCTGTCTCTGGTTGCTTATCTGCCATTTCGTCGAGAGCGTCGTATGCAGCATCGATGACTTCGGAGATGTCTGAAATGGTAATCTCTCTCTCGGCAATGTTCTTTGCGCGGAGTCTGCTGCCGATGGTCTGACAGACTATCTGGCTTGCCACTTCGCCCTTGTCTTCTCCTCCAACGCCATCGCAAACTATAAAAAAGTTTGCGCCACTGATGCTGTCTTGATCAGGGTAGCGAGAATCTTCCTGATTGTCGCGACCGCCTTTTTGATGGAATGAGTATGCCTTGTCAGTTGTGATACGCATTTTTTCTATTTTCCTTTGTTGAATGTTAATTGTGTCTTTCCTATGATTATTCTGTCGCCATATTCAAGATACAAGCCGCTTCCTTCTGCCAATTCTTTGTTGTTATGGTAAACAGGGTTTGTGGCCTTGAGAACGGTAAGTTTGTAAAGGAACCCAGACTGGTTTTCATCGACAGGTATCACATCTATGCGTATGGAGCGTGAGCTGGCGTACTTGTCGTTGATCATTAGGGTGGATTTCTGCAGGGGGTCTTTCCTTCCTATGATGTGTTCACCAGGGGTGAGCTGGTACTTGTTTTTCAGAAGGAAGTTTCCCCAATTAAGTATGGCGGCATTAGGATCGCTTGCTGTTTTGAACTTATGGGTCGGACCGGAAGGTTGTTTTTTAGGGGCTTCAGGAGCTTGAGGAGCTTCAGGGACTTCAGGAACTTCTGGGGCTTCAGGGGCTTGCTCTGATGTGACTTTTGATGCCTGAAAGTACACCTTTACTTCACATTTCGGGCATTTCCACAGATTTAATGGTTTAGGTGTAATGGTGGCCTTCTGTAATCCGTAGTTTCCGCACTCTGGGCAGTGGAAGAGATAAATCTGTCCTTCCACTGCCTTGTTCTTCGTTATAGCATAGTAGTGCTCTTTGCCTTGAACTTCTGAAAGTTCACCTAAGAGTGTTGGTGTTTGCTGCATAGGGATTAATGGTGTTAAGCGTTGAGATCGTCAACATCCAGACTAAGGTCGTCCAAATCGTCTTCCATATAATCGTCCTCTGAATCACCGTCGTCAGTATCTTCCTCGTCTTCTGGGTAGTTATCTTCCAGCCCCATAGCGAGTTCAGGCTCCTCTTCTGTATCCATCATGGCGAGGATTTCGTCTTCTGTGTCATCGTAGTCCAGTTCGACCTCAATGTCATCCTCGTCATCTCCATCATTGTCAGGAGCTGGAAGGTCTTCTCCATTCTCTTCATCCTCTTCGT
This sequence comes from Prevotella sp., assembly GCA_045600885.1. Classification (GTDB taxonomy): domain Bacteria; phylum Bacteroidota; class Bacteroidia; order Bacteroidales; family Bacteroidaceae; genus Prevotella. Next base: position 10,738 of record JAZRYU010000081.1, on the reverse strand, counting down.
CCTTTACATCAGCGTATGCGAGGTAGTTCTGCTCTTGTTTTTCAATCATGCCGTTGACAATCTCCTCCACCTCTTCATCGTCGGCTCCGAGGATGGCAACGTCTTCGCCTGTAGGAACATAGACCGGAGCGTCTTCTGCGAATGGGTCGAGATAGCCTACATCTTCCATTTTCTCCAAGAGGTCACCCTTTGTGATACTTTCCATGGCAAGTGGACCGACATAGTCCTCGTCTGTTGTGTAGAGAGCGTCGTAAACACCATTGCCGTCAGTATCAACGAGAAGTAATTGTTCTCCACTGCTGGCATCGACAACGATTGCCACTTCTATCTCCTCACCGTCTGCTGTTGTTCTTGTCTCAAAGCCGAGAGGCATAAACATATCTTCTAAATCCAGGTCGTCAGGGTCGATGTCAGTCGTTCCGATTTCCTTCATTGCGGCAGTTTCTTCCGGAGTGTGTACATCATCGTCTCCGCCGTTTCCGCCATTACCACCGTTACCGCCATTACCACCGTTACCGCTGTTTCCTCCATTATTGCCGTTTTCGCCGTTGCCGGAGTTTCCACCGTTGCCGGAGTTTCCACCGTTGCCTTGATTGATCGGATTTTCCGGGTCATGCTGGTAAGTAGGACCAGTGTATTGAGGCTTGTCTAAGCTCTCAGGCTTCTGAGTGAGAGGATTAACGACGTTCTCTGGTTTCTCTGGAGTTTCAGGTTCTACCTGTTGTGCGTTTGTAACGCATGCTCCTACCACTGCTCCGGCTGCTCCTGCTGCTGCAGCTACTGTTGCCGACTTGAAGATGTTCTTCTTATTATTGTTTGATCCCTGTGGGTTGATAATCTGTGTAGCCATAATATAGATTTACGATTTACGGATTTACAATTTACAATTTTCGTTTCGCCTTAGCATTTACCACTTAACCAATACTGAGTTTACAGCGTTCTTTGGACAAACGAGCTGTGTGTGCTGTTCTTCATTCTTCTTGAGAACGTCATTGTAAACGTATGTGTAGAGTTCGCTTACGGTGACAGCCTTGTCCTTGTTTGTGTCAGACATTCCGCGGAGTCCCTTGAGCAATGCCTGAGTCAGGAATCCGTTGCGGAGGAGAATAGGATCTTCCCTGGAGTTCTCAATGTCGCGGCTTGCAAGGAAGAATGTCATGTCGTGGTTAGAAGAATAGGCTGGATCCTCTATGTAGCCCTTCGCGTTACCTGAATTACAGCAGTCAATGAAGCAGTAGATGTTGCTTGTCTTAGCTTTGGAGAGTACCTTTACAAAGTCGCCATAGTTGTACATACCGCCCTGATAGTACACCATGTTGTCCTTTGCTCCATGGCCTGAGAAAAAGAAGAATATCTTGTCGTCCTTCTTAGCCACTGTAAGGATTGCCTTGAGCTTCTTGGTAACGTTCTCGGCAGTAGCGTACTTGCTGGTGAGGACAGTGACCTTGGTGTTAGGCATTTGTCGGAACAGCTTGCTGAGGTCTTTGGCGTCCTTGGTAGTGCTGACCAGGTTGTGGTCAGGATTGCCAGTGCCATAGTTGCTGACGCCGGTGATAAGAACATAGTTCGTTTGCGCTGAAACAGTGAGCGCGATGAGCATTGCGATTAATGCAAGTGTGATGCGTTTCATAATTCTTTGTATTTATGTGTTAATGATTGATTTTTCTGCTGCAAAGGTACAAGTTTTTATGCTATCATCAAAACTTTAAAGTGGGTCTTGTCTGAAAGTGTACGTTTCTTGTACGAACATTGCATTTTTCGTGTTGAATGGTGGTTTACTCCAAGAAAGCGCCTTTTAATACAATAGCGCCATTGTCTCCAGGCTTAATCTTAACCTTGACATTTTTTCGTTTTTTTGATTTACTGTCATAATACCATATGTAAAGCTTCATTTTGTCAGAATAAGCTACAGTTGTTATAAAATGTCCATTGTTCTTAACAGAAGCTGCAGTATTAATGTCTTCGATGTCATTGACGAAGGCCTTAGTTACGGGATTGTTATTCTCGTCAACAACATTTCCGGAAGAAATTACATATCCCATTATTCTGAGTTCGTCAATGGACTTTTGATGTCCATTTCTTGCAGCTAAAAACCAATTCTGTATTGCCTCACCATCGAATGAAGAATCAAATCTTGCGTCCCCTTTCTTGCCTCTACGATAACGATTGATGTCTCCTATATAGTATAGGGCATCAGCATATTCAGGGGTGTTGTCTTGAACTCTCTTGAAATAGTCTTCAGCTTTTTTATAATCTCGTTCAACTCCGTAGCCATAATAGTAACAAATTCCAAGAGTGTAGCAACCAGAACGAGCTCCAGCTTCTACTGATTTATTGCTCCAACTGAATGCTTTAGAATAATCTTTGACTTCTAGATAATATTTGCCAAGCAGTCCTTGAGCGGTTGCAATGCCTTGCTCAGCTGCTTTCTGAAACCATGAAACTGCTTTGACGTGATCTTGCGTTACCCCGTATCCATTTTCGTAGCACAGACCTAAACAGTATTGTGCTACAGGATGATTCTCTTCTGCCGCTTTTTGATACCAGAGAACAGCTTGTTCGTAGTTTTTCTCATAGAAATACTTGTCGGCACGTTCGTACATAGAGTCAGTTCTTTCTGTCTCGAAAGTGGTTGTGATGATGTCTTTTTTATAAAGATTGGTCCATCTAAATGCATTTGGCAGCTTCTGTCTTGCTGCTCTTTTGTACCAATAATAGCCTTGTTCACTTTCAGGGTGATGATAACAATAATATCCGAGATTGTATTGCCCGTATGCATTTTTCTGTTCTGCTGCTTTTCTATACCAATATATAGCCTGCTCCCTATCTTTTGTTACCCCATGCCCCTTACCATAACAAATTCCTAGATTGTTCATGGCATTCGTGTTCCCTTGTTCTGCCGCTTTTTTGTACCAATAAACAGCTTGCTCGTAATTTTTTTCTACTCCCCAGCCATAGTAATACATAACGCCAAGCTCAAGTTCTCCGTTTGCATTGTCTTGTTCTGCCGCTTTTTTGAACCAAATAATAGCTTGCTCATCATCTTTCTGCACACCTAATGCTGCGTGATAGCACCCACCTAATTCGGTTTGTGCTTCTGCATATCCTCGTTCTGCAGATAATCTTAACCAATACACTGCTTGCTCATAGTCTTTGGTATTATAAAATTTCATTCCTAATTCGTATTGCTCTTCGGGAGTAGTAGGGTTGTTGCGGTCAACGGTGAAGTCTGTAATACCAAGCCTTTTCAGATTGTTTGCTGCCATTCTATGTCCCTGACTAGCAGCTTTTCTGTACCAGACAATAGCCTGTTTCTGATCCTTTTCTACTCCATATCCGTTTTCATAATAGTAACCTAACGTACATTGGGCAGAAGAGAAATCCTGCTCAGCAGCCTTTCTGTACCAGAACGCGGCTTGTTGGTAATTTTGCTTGACGCCTATGCCATTGAAGTAATTGGAACCTAAACGACATTGCGCTTCATCCAGACCATGTTCAGCGGCTTTCTGAAACCATAGTATAGCTTGCTGGTAGTCTTGTTTTACTTCCTTACCATTTTCATAGCATATACCGAGATAGAACTCTGCTTTAGAGTGATTCTGTTCAGCAGCCTTTGTGAACCAGTTGATGGCCTGACTGTAGTTTTGTTGCTCGTAGTAGTCCTTGCCGAGCTTATATTGCTCTTCGGGACTTGTTGGATTCTGTGCCAAGGTTAATGTTGGCAGAAGAGAGAAAAGAAGATATGCTAGTTGTTTTCTCATTTGTTTTTTTACTTTTCTTATATATTATTGAGGTTACACAATATTTAGTATGAGCATTAAACAAAAACAAAGTTTATGTCAATGCCTTGACTAATGCTTATGACTGAATCTCCTATAAATAGTTGTAATTACAGATATTTGCAATAACATCGTTGGCTGTTATAACATTCATATACTTTTTAGCTGAACCTTTCTTAATAACTTGTGATACCATAATCCTTCAATGCCTTGATAGCTTCAGCGTTTCCTTGTTTGGCAGCTTTCTTCCACCAATAAATCATCTTCTCTTGGCTTATTTTAACTCCTTTACCCTCTTCGTATAGGATACCAAGATTAAACTGTGCAGATGCATGTCCTTTTTGTGCAGCTTTTCTAAACCAATCAGCAGCTTGTGTATAGTCTTTGACAACACCATTTCCTGTGTAGTAATAAACTCCAAGATTGTATTGTGCGATTGTGTAATCTAGTTCTGCCGCTTTTTTATACCAATGCACCGCTTGTACGTAGTCTTGAGTAACTCCTGATCCATTGGCATAACAACATCCAAGATTATATTGTGCTATTGCGTAATCTTGTTCTGCTGCTTTTCTATACCAATCTACTGCTTGTTCGTGGTCTTGTGTAACCCCTGCTCCATTGGCGTAACAATATCCAAGATTATGTTGTGCAGTAGCATCACCTTTGTCAGCTGCTATTTTAAACCAGAAAACCGCTTGTTTGTAATCTTGTTCAATGCCAGTACCGTTGAAATAACAACTTCCAAGGTTACATTGCGCTTCTGTCGTTCCTGCTTCTGCAGCTTTTTGATACCAATATACTGCTTGTTTGTAATCTTGTTCAATGCCAGTTCCATCTTCATAACACACTCCAAGATTATGTTGCGCAATTGCGTAACCTTGTTCTGCCGCCTGTCTATACCATTTCACTGCTTGTCTGTGGTCTTGGGTAACACCTTTTCCATAGTCGTAGCACCATGCTATTAGATGTTGCGCTTTTGCTAAACCTTGTTCCGCTGCTTTTTGATACCAATACACTGCTTGCTCAAAGTCTCTTGCAGTATAATAAATATCCCCTAATTCAACTTGTTCTTTTGTATTGGTCAGTTCTTTTTGGTTAGAACTGAAATCTGTTACACCAAGTCTTATCAAATTATTAGCGGCCATCCTATGTCCTTGACTTGCTGCTTTCTTATACCATTTGATGGCTTGGGATTTATTTTTTTCAACACCATAGCCATTTTCATAATAATAGCCCAAAGTACATTGACCTGACGAGAATCCTAGCTCGGCAGCCTTTATGTACCAGAATGCGGCTTGGGGGTAACTTTTTTCTACTCCTATTCCGTTGAAGTAATTGGAACCAAGACGGCATAGGGCTTCTTCTAAGTCTTGTTCAGCAGCTTTCTTGAACCATAGTATTGCTTGTTGGTAGTCCTGCTTCACACCATGACCGTTATCAAAGCAAAGTCCAAGATAGAACTCTGCCTTTGCATAATGCTGATCAGCCGCTTTTTTGAACCATGTGTAGGCTTGTCTATAGTTCTGTTGCTCGTAGTAGTCCTTGCCGAGTTGATACTGCTCTTCGGGACTTGTTGGATTCTGTGCCAAGGTTAATATTGGCAGAAGAGAGAAAAGAAGATATGCTAGTTGTTTTCTCATTCGTTTTTTACAATTCTTATTTTTCTTAATAATTTGTGATGCCGAGTACTTTTAGATTGTTGATAGCAGTTTTGTTTCCTTGTTTTGCCGCTTTCTTCCACCAATGGATAGCTTCAGTACTATCTTGAGGTACTCCATGTCCTTGATAATAACATACACCTAGATTAACTTGTGCCCCATCATGTTCCAATTCTGCTAACTTCTTGAACCAGAAGACGGCTTTTTCATAGTTTTTTTGTACACCTTGCCCGTTATAATAAAAGACCCCAAGGTTGTATTGTGAGCAGATGTCACCTTGTTCGGCAGCTTTTATAAACCAGTTAACGGCTGATAGATAGTCTTTTGTAACACCGTACCCATTGCTGTATAAAATTGCAATTTCTCGCTGTGCATTCATAAATCCTTGTTCTGCAGCTGCTGTATACCAATTTGCCGCAATTTTGTAATCTTTTGGAACACCATTTCCATTAGCATACCCTATCGCCAAATTGTATTGAGCGTTTGCGTTTCCTAACTCAGCCGCTTTCTTATACCAATACATTGCAAGTTTGTTGTCTTTTGGAACTCCTTGACCATTAAGGTAACAATTTCCTAACCTTAGCTGAGAGATAGCATGCTTCTGTTCTGCTGCTTTTCTAAACCAACTTACTGCTTGACTATAGTTTTCTTCTACCAAATAATGAAATCCAAGGTTAGCCTGTGCATCGCAGAATCCTTGTTCTGCGGATTGTTGAATCCAGTATATAGCAAGCTCACTATTGCGTTGAATGCCATAGCCTCCCATATAGCAAACTCCGAGGAGATTCTCTGCTTGAGCAGAACCTTGTTCTGCAGCTTTTTGAAATAAACTTGCTGCAAGATCATAATCTTGTGCAACCCCTTGGCCGTTAAAATAGCATAAGCCAAGATTACTCAGTCCTCCGTCAAATCCCTGTTCTGCCGCTTTCTTAAACCATGTTACAGCAAGTGAAAAGTCTTGATTTACTCCTTCACCGCTATAATAACAATATCCAATATTGTTCTGTGCGATTGCAAGTCCTTTTTCTGCTGCTTTTTTGTACCATGATAAAGCTTGATTGTAGTTCTGTTGTACTCCGTAGCCAAAAGCATAGCATACTCCTAACGAATTTTCCGAATCAGCACATCCTTGCTCGGCCGCCTTTTCAAACCAATAGACAGCTTGTTCAAAATCTTTGATTTCGTAACAAGTCATACCTAGTTCGTGCATTTCTTCTTTGTTTTTGGTTGTGTGAAAGTCCGTAGTTGGAGTTGTTATGCCGAGTTTTAGAAGATTTGTTTTCGCTTTTTTGTGTCCTTGACTTGCCGCTTTTTTGTACCATTCAATTGCCTGCGTTATGTCTTTATCCACACCGTATCCGTTTTCATAATAGTACCCCATAGTACATTGGGCAGAAGAGAAATCTTGTTCAGCAGCTTTTCTATACCAAAAAACAGCTTGTTGACGATTTTCTTCTACTCCAATCCCATTAAAATAATAGGAACCAAGACGGCATTGAGCTTCTTCTAAGTCTTGTTCAGCAGCTTTCTTGAACCATAGTATTGCTTGTTGGTAGTCCTGTTTCACACCATATCCGTTATCAAAGCAAACTCCAATGTAGAACTCAGCCTTTGAATTCTGTTGCTCAGCCGCTTTTTTGAACCATGTGTAGGCTTGTCTATAGTTCTGTTGCTCGTAGTAGTCCTTGCCGAGTTGATACTGCTCTTCGGGACTTGTTGGATTCTGTGCCAAGGTTAATATTGGCAGAAGAGCGATAATTATGGATGATAGTAAGTGTTTCATCAGTGTAATTATATGGCTATTTTTTTGCTTTCTGCTGCAAAGGTAAGATGTTTTGACGAGAACGCCAAATATTTCCTACGGTCTTGTTTGAATGTGTACGTTTTCTGTATGAATAGGGTGTTTTGGCTGTTGAATAGCGTTTTTACTGCCCAGAAAGGCTATTTTGCCTTACATTTTGGGCATAACATAGCGTTGATATCAGAGGCTTTCAACTTGTGGTTGCACTTTGGGTTCGGGCAGTCATGGAATCTTTCGCGCTCCATCTTCAACAGTTTGACTTTCTTTGTTGGGTTGAACAGGAATGTGATGATTGCAGAGATAATGGAAGAAAGCACAAAGCGTATGACCATAGCAGACATTCCCATGTCAAGAGGCAGTAGCATCAGAATACCGAAAGCACCAACCATGGAGGCAGATGGCAACAGCAACTTTATCTTGGAAGCTTTCTTTTCTAATACGGAAATCCTTTCTTCGTATTGCTTGTCTATCCTGCTGAGGTATTCGAACTCCTCGAAGTATTCGTAGTTTTTATTGTCTCCAAAAACTCTCTTCGCATAGAAAGAGCAGCCGTGAACCGTTTCCGGACCGAGTCGGATGAACGTCATCGGAGTAATCTTGACGGAACTGATTCGCCTGAAAGTTCCATCTGCTTCGCGTATGTATGTTCCGTTTGTTGAGTGTTTGTCTGTCAGCATCCAGATGCCGTCTTCTGTTATGTCAATGGTGGCGTGCGTTCTGCTGACTCCGCTCTGAGTGATTTCAAATGGCTGATTGCCATCTTTTCCTATAGTAATCATTATTTGTCTTTGTTTTGGGTTCGTAGAATGGCCTGTGCTGTAGCTGTTTTATATTTTTTGAGGTTCTGTTTTGAAGCCTTTATGTTAATAAAATTGTCACCGTCAGACAAGGTTATCACTTGTTTCACAAGGTCAATCTTGTACAAGTATCGGTGGTTTACAATAAGGCTTCGGCTTAACCTTATATAATTAACAGGCTTTAGAGCATTATTATGGATAGTTTCTTCCAGCTTGCTAATGCCGAGAGTCATAGTTGTTTCGTGCTTGTTTATGGTGACTATTCGGGAATAATTGCCTTCTGCACAAATGAAGGCTATTTTGTTCAGGTCAAGAATAATAAGTTCGTCCCTGTTGTTTATCACTAGTTTGTTTTCCATGTATAAGTGTTGGTTTGGGGGTATAATTGTTTATTTTATGCGCCAAAGCTGCAAAAAATAATGTAATTTAAATTGTAAATTGTATGATCTCCATAGGTTTTTCTGCGAACATCGTTGCTCCTATGCCTTCAAGGAATTGGCGGTCGCGGAAGCCCCATAGTACGGAGATGCAAGGCAGTCCGGCGTTCTGAGCCGTTTCCAGATCCACGTTGCTGTCGCCAATGTAGATGCAGTTCTCTGGAGTTTCCCCAAGTTCTCTGATCGCTTTGAACACCATGTCCGGTGCCGGCTTGTTCTGTACGTCGGGAGTGTCGCCGACAGCCACGTCTATATAGTCGCCGAAGAAGTGCTTTACCAGTGGCTTTGTGGCAGTGTCAATCTTGTTGCTCACCACAGCCATCTTTACGCCCTTCTGTTTCAGGGCAGCCAGAAGTTCTATGATTCCGTCGTAAGGTCGGGTAAAGTCAAGGTTGTGCTCCTTGTAGTAAACCTGGAAGTCAGCGTATGCTTTCTCGTAGAGCACATCGTCAGCATCAGACGGCAGAGCTCGTCGCATCAGAGTCCTGACGCCATTTCCTACCATCCAGCGCACTTCGTCCACCGTATGCTCCGGCATGTTGTTCTGTCGCAGGGCATAGTTTACTGCGTTAGCAAGGTCGTCAATGGTATTCAGCAGAGTACCGTCAAGGTCGAATATGCAAGTCTTCATCTGTTTTTTGAGTCTGTTTTGCGTGCAAAATTACGAATTTATTCCGAAAGAAGAAAATATAAGACCATAAAAATGCTGCTGCAATTAAAATCATTACTGTCCGATAAAAAAGGAGAGCAGAAAACGCGCTAAAGTTTTCGTCCAATCGTCTAATGACCCTGTGTTTTCATGAAAATAAGGTACACTGGTACACTGAGCCTTTTATGCACTGACTATCAAGGTGTTACGCATGTGCCTTATGGTACACTAAAGGTACACTGTAAGGTACACAAGGTTCATCTTTCTTTAGGAATTCATTTCGTGATCTTATAAGAAAATATATATTTTCTAGTAAGAAAAAAGTAATTTTCTAGTAAGAATCCGTTTGCTACCGCTGAGGGATTGAAAAGCTCATGTACCTTATCGTGTACCTTTTGTGTACCATAGGGTACACTCGTAACACCTTGATAGTCAGTGCGTAAAAGGCGTAGTGTACCTGTGTACCTTGTTTGCGAAAAAAATGCGCAAGTCCCTACATTAATATAAATGTAAAGACTTGCGCCAGATTGTATTTAGTTGCGTGAGAGCAAGAGTTACTTATTGAAGTACTTCTTGCCGTCCTTGATGACGATGCCGCGGAAGTTCTTGTCAACGCGGATGCCTGATGTGCTGTACATCTTGCCGTCGCTGCCTGCGTTTGTCGTAGCATTATTTACGGCTGTTGCTGGGTCAGGGAGAGTTGTTATGGTGAATCCGCCGTAGCTTGTCTCGTTGCCAGCCTCGTCAGCCACCTTGATGCTTACCTCGTAGTCAGTATCTTCGGTGAGTCCGTTGATGGTGTAGATGTTAGCGTTGCCGGCATTGCAAGTGTTCCATGCAGATTCGCCAGCCTTTCGGTATTCTACGGAGTACGCGAGCTTGTCCTGAGGAGTGCGGTCGTCGGAAGCAATGTTCCATGACAGAGAGATGCTGGTCTGCGTCAGATCGTCCACGCTGATCTCGACGTGACCCAATGCAGGAGCAGTCACGTCTGGGAGTTCCTCTGTCACGAAAGTCTTCTTTGTGTATGCAGCACCATTGCTTGCTTCGTCATATACAACCACGTAGAAGTCGTATGAAGTTTCAGGTTCCAGATTCTCCACTGTGCAGCTTGTCATGTCCTGTCCGTTGGCAATAGCGTTATACACGTTCAACGACAAACCTGATTCTGGCTCAGACGATTTCTTGTAGCCAGCAATGTAGTAAAGCTTACTCTGAGCAGTCTTGTTATCGCTTGCCTTAGCCCAAGAGATATTTGCGCTGCTGTATGTCACGTCAGTTACGTTGACTGTGCCGTTAGAGATGGTTGGGTCTATTCTGTCTGCCTCAGGAAGTGTCTTGAACAGAGTCTCCTTATAGAACGTCATGTGACCGTCCTTGTCTTCCACGCGAACCATTGCATAATACTCTGTGTCAGACTTCAGGTTGTAGAGTTTGCATGAAGTGAGGTTTTTGCCGTCCTTATAGCCAGTATAGTCAGCCTCGCCTTATCCCATTGTGTAAAGAGTGTAAACAAGGTCTGACTGCGGAGTGTTATCGTCAGTTGCTTCCACCCATGAGAGCAGAGCCCCGACCTCTGGCACGCCTACCACCTCGATTTCATCGTTTACAAGCAGC
>JAZRYU010000080.1:0-34052 GCA_045600885.1 Prevotella sp. | reverse complement strand
TTGGAAACGACGCCCCATGGCGTCGTTAAACCGCCGCAACAGCAGGTTTCGCTCATTAACGACGCCATGGGGCGTCGTTTCCACTGAGGGACATCAGGGGCGACTTGTATATCGTTCCCATTCTTTTTGTGGAGGGATTGTCCTACTGTGAGGGAGTTAGTGGGGCTTACTTATCGCTCCTAAATGGGAAAAGTGGTAAGCCGGCTGCGTTCTTCACATTTCCGAGCTGGAAGTTGCGGAAGCAGTAGCGCACGTACTTTGGCTCCTTAACCTCTGGCGATGTGATGATGATACCCTTTGTGTAGTAGTGGTAAGCATCTGCCTTATGGAACACCTTATCTGCGCCAGCAAGCTCAAAGCCCTGGATGTCCTCAAAGCGAGAGATTGCGCCGTAGTCGTTCTTGATGTTCACGTAGCAAGTATCATTGCTGAACTCAACCGTGCTCACCTCAGGGCTCTCGCACATGAATCCCTCCTGGCCATAGTTCTTCACCAGGGCATGATAAGCAAGACGTTCACCCACCTGACGCTTCTGTGTAGGGTGAATCTGCTTTGTCTCCCAAGGATAGACAAGGTCGTTTGTGCAGACGATGGCAGAGTTAGGGATGATGGTCTGAGCGCGCTGCTGCTGTTCGCGGAGAAGAGCTGCGGCAGTACCGTCTATGTCGTCCTGCCAGTAAGGGGCAATCTGTACGAAATAGAACGGAATATCGCCCTGTCCGAACTGCTCACGCCACTGCTTAACGAGGAGCGCAAGATTGTCGGAATACTTATTGCCTGGATCGCCTACGTTAGAGCAACCCTGATAGAAGAGGATTCCTTTTACGGTGTAGTTCAGGATAGGATTGAATGTACCGTTACCCCAGTAGAGCGGATAGAGGAAATCCCACTGGAACTTCTTTGTGTTTGCTACAGAGTCGAGAGTCTCTGACGGACAGTACTTCTGGAGATTCTCCCTTGTAAGCCAGCTCTCAACGCGAGAACCGCCCTTGTTTGCCATGACGAGACCAACGGGAACGTCGAGTGTCTCATTGAGCAGACGAGCGAAGAAATAACCAGTTGCACTGGCACGACGCACGCTCTCCATGTTTGTCACTTCCCACTTGCAGTCAGCATCGTCCTGTGGAGTCTGACGCATGATGCTTGGAATCTTGCAGAAGCGGATGCCCTGACGCTTCTTTGCGTCAACAACAACCTCATGATAGCCTTCTACTGGGCAGTTACCGAAGCCGAGGATAGGCATTTCCATGTTGCTCTGTCCGGCGCAAACCCACACCTCACCCGCAAGGATGTTGTTGAGCTGAACCTTCGTTGCTCCGTCAGTAATTTTGATAGAGAGCGGGGTGTAGCTAGCCTTCGGTGTCTTGATGGAAGTCTTCCACTTTCCGTCCTTGTCGGCACGAGCCACGTAGATCTTGTCGCCTGTCCAAGACGTAGTGATGTTTACAGCCTTGTTAGGATCGTCCCATCCCCAGATGCAGACATCCTGATCACACTGCAGCACCATGTTGTCAGAAATCATGTGCGGCAGCTTTAATCCCTTAGCGTTTACGTTGGCAAAAGCCACGAACGCAAGTAATAAAAGAACCAGTTTTTTCATTATTTTCAGTTTTTCTTTTGTTTCCAATATTTCCAAATTCAATGCAAAATTAGCAAAAAACCACCGAAAAAGCGAAAAAATAATCCCCCATTGCTTGCATTATCTCAAAAGAAAAGACAAAAAAGGCTGTTTTATACGCGTATGTAATTAAAAATGTGTAATTTTGCGCGATTTTATTTGCTTTTTTAACATAGAAAAAACAAAACACAAAAACAAGATATGAAAAATCAGTTACGTAGTGCAGTTTGCACAGAAGGACGCCGTATGGCAGGTGCTCGCGCACTTTGGGTAGCCAACGGAATGAAGCGTGAGCAGTTCGGCAAGCCTATCATCGCTGTCGTTAACTCTTTCACACAGTTTGTTCCTGGTCACACACATCTCCACGAGATTGGTCAGATTGTAAAGAAGGAAATTGAAGCTCTCGGATGCTATGCTGCCGAGTTCAACACAATCGCTGTTGACGACGGTATCGCTATGGGTCATGACGGAATGCTCTATTCGCTTCCTTCACGCGATATCATTGCAGATTCTGTAGAGTACATGGTAAACGCTCACAAGGCAGACGCCATGATCTGCATCTCAAACTGCGACAAGGTAACTCCTGGTATGCTCATGGCAGCTATGCGACTCAACATCCCTGCCGTATTCGTTTCAGGTGGTCCTATGGAGTCACATAAGCTCAATGGCGAGAACGCTGACCTTATCACAGCAATGATCAAGGGTGGCGACAATACTGTTTCTGACGAGGAACTCGCTCAGGTAGAGCAGATGGCTTGCCCTGGTTGTGGCGCTTGCTCTGGTATGTTCACAGCAAACTCAATGAACTCGCTCACAGAGGCTCTCGGCCTTTCTCTCCCTGGCAATGGCTCTATCCTTGCAACTCACGTAAACCGCATCCAGCTCTTCAAGGACGCTGCAAAGCAGATTGTTAAGAACGCAATGGCTTACTACGAGGATGGCGATGACTCTGTTCTCCCACGTTCTATCGCAACTCGCGCAGCATTCCTCAACGCAATGACTCTCGACATCGCTATGGGTGCTTCTACAAATACAGTCCTCCACCTTCTCGCAGTTGCTCAGGAGGCAGAGGTTGACTTCAAGATGACTGACATCGACCAGCTTTCACGCAAGGTTCCATTCCTCTGCAAGCTCGCTCCAAACTGGCAGAAGTATTCTATTCAGGAGGAGAACCGCGCAGGTGGTATTCTCGGTATCATGGGCGAACTTGCAAAGGGCGATCTTCTTGACCTTACAGCAAAGCGCGTAAATGGTACAACTCTCGGCGAGGATATCAAGAAGTACTCTATCACAGGCGAGACAATCGACCCAGAGGCTGACCGCATCTATCACTCAGCACCAGCAGGCGTATTCTCAAATGTTATGGGTTCTCAGAACACTCAGTGGGAAAGCCTTGATACAGACCGCGAGAACGGTTGTATCCGCGACATTGAGCACGCTTACACAAAGGATGGCGGTATGGCTGTTCTCTTCGGAAATATTGCAAAGGACGGTTGCGTTGTTAAGACAGCCGGCGTTGCTCCAGAGCTCTGGCACTTCGAAGGTCCTGCCGTAGTGTTCGACTCTCAGGAAGATGCTTGCGAAGGCATCCTCGGCGGCAAGGTAAAGAAGGGCGACTGCGTGGTTATCACTCACGAAGGTCCTAAGGGTGGTCCTGGTATGCAGGAAATGCTCTACCCTACTTCTTACATCAAGTCTATGCACATGGGTAAGGAATGCGCTCTCATCACAGACGGTCGTTTCTCTGGCGGTACATCAGGTCTCTCTATCGGTCACATCTCTCCAGAGGCAGCTTCTGGCGGTGCTATCGGTAAGATCAAGGATGGCGACATCATCGTTATCGACATCCCAAGCCGTTCTATCAACGTGAAGCTCAGCGACGAAGAACTTGAAGCTCGTCCACAGCAGCCACTCAAGCGCAACCGCGTTGTAAGCAAGGCTCTCCGTGCTTATGCTCAGAGCGTAGCAAGTGCAGACAAGGGCGGAGTGAGACTTATTGACTAAGAGCCCGCCGACCCCCTCTAGCTCCCCCACCAGGGGGAGGACTGTTGCGGCAATCTGGGAGGGGGAAAATAGCTAAGGTAAAAAGAAATTTTGACTGATGAATAATACAAATAATACAAATGGATGCGAACTTCTCACCGGCGCAGAGATTTTGATGAAGTCTCTTGCGGCACAAGGTGTAGAAACCATTTTCGGTTATCCTGGCGGTTCAATCATGCCAGTTTACGATGCCCTCTACGACTATACTCGCGGCGAGAAGAAGGCGTTTGACCATATTCTCGTTCGCCACGAACAAGGTGCTACTCATGCTGCTCAGGGCTATGCTCGCGTAAGCGGCAAAGTAGGTACCGTAATCGTTACCAGCGGCCCTGGCGTTACGAACACGCTGACAGGTATCGCTGACGCAATGATCGACTCTACTCCAATCGTCGTAATCGCTGGTCAGGTGGGAACAGCCGTCCTCGGTTCTGACGCATTCCAGGAGGTTGACCTTATAACTGTTGCGCAGCCTATCTGCAAATGGGTTTGCCAGATTCGTCGTCCGGAAGATATCCCTGCTGCTATCAGCAAGGCTTACTATCTGGCTCAATCTGGTCGTCCAGGACCTGTGGTCATAGACTTCCCAAAGAACGCGCAGACGGAAAAGGCAGAATACGTTCCGCAATCCGTCAACTTCGTACGCTCTTACATTGCCTATCCTCTGCCAAAAGAGGAAGATCTCAAGGCAGCAGCAGAGCTCATCAACAACGCGAAGAAGCCGCTGGCTCTCGTTGGTCAGGGCGTAGAACTCGGTAATGCTCAGGAGGAGCTAAAGGCTTTCCTTGAGAAGGCAAACATCCCTGCCGGTCGCACTATGCTTGGTCTTTCAGCTCTTGCCAGCAATCATCCGCTCAACATCGGAATGCTCGGTATGCATGGAAACCTTGCGCCTAACCTCAAGCAGCAGGAAGCAGATGTTGTCATCGCCATCGGTATGCGTTTCTCTGACCGCGTGACTGGCAACCTTAACACTTACCTCAAGCAGGCAAAGGTTATCCACCTTGACATTGACAACGCAGAGATTGACAAGAACGTGAAGACAGACGTGGCTATCGTGGCTAACTGTAAGGATTCTCTTCCTGCACTGACTGCTCTCGTTAACGAGGCAGATCACTCAGAATGGATTGACTCTTTCAAGCCGCTTGCTGAGCGTGAGCAGAACCGCGTTATCCAGAAAGCCATTCACCCAACCGAAGGTCCTCTTCTCATGGGTGAGGTTGTGAATGCCGTGGCAGAAGCTACTGAAGGCAAGGGAGTTACAGTAACCGATGTTGGTCAGAACCAGCTCTTCGCTACCCGCTACTCTAAGTACAACACAAATCGCGCTATCATTACCAGCGGTGGTCTTGGCACAATGGGTTACGGCCTTCCTGCAGCCATCGGTGCTACTTTCGCTGAGAAGGAGCGACCAGTATGCGTGTTCATGGGCGACGGCGGTTTGCAGATGGTTATTCAGGAGCTCGGCACGATAATGGAGAACCAATGTCCGGTGAAGATGATTCTCATGAACAACAACTTCCTCGGCAACGTTCGTCAGTGGCAGAACATGTTCTTCAACAAGCGCTATGCCTTCACCCACATGATGAATCCTGACTACGAGAAGATTTGCACCGCATACAACATTCCGTATCTCCGCGTCTCTGACCGCAAGGATCTGGCTGACGCAGTACAGAAGATGCTTGACACAAAGGGTCCTTTCTTCCTCGAGACAGTTATCAAGGAGGAAGACGACGTAATGCCAATGACTGCACCAGGAGCTTCTGTAAGCGATATGAAGTTAGAAAGGTAAAAGAAAATGGAAATGAAACTCTATACAATACTTGTTTACTCTGAGAATATTGTTGGTATTCTCAATCAGATAACAGCAGTTTTCACTCGCCTTCAGGTGAATATCGAAAGCCTCAACGTGTCGCCTTCCGGCATTCCGAACGTGCATAAATACACCATCACTATCTACAGCGATGCCGCTCAGGCTCAGAAGATTGTGAAGATGGTGGAGAAGAAGGTTGACGTCATCAAGGCTGACTATTATCTCGACGAGGAAATCTTCACAAGCGAGGTTGCTCTCTTCAAGCTCTCAACAGAGAAGGTTATAGCAAATCCGGAGATCTCGCAGATCATCCGCCACTCTGACGCAAGAATGCTTGAGGTAAACGACACCTACATCACGGTTCACGTCTGCAACTCGTCAAAGGCTATCGTGGAACTCTATCAGAATCTGGCAAGCTACAAGTGTATTCTCCAGTACACTCGCAGCGGTCGCGTAGCCATCACACGCAGTAAGGTTGAGAAAGTTTCCGAATTCCTGAAGGAACAGAAGAACGCGCAGTTCCGATTCATGGAAGAGGGAATAAACACAGCGAAATAATCACATTGAAACGAGGTCTTTCCAGAAAGTCCTCGTTTCTTGTTTTAGCAGTTATTGGAAACGACGCCAAAGTATATTTCACATCAAAATTTTTGGTCTATATTCCCTATTTATTGCGACAAATCCCACCTACATAACAGCAAATTATAGCGATATTTAACAAAAATCAACAATTCGTTTGCGTATTCATCAATTATTTTGTAAATTTGTCGCGGAAATAAAGCTTTTTAAATGAAATTAACCAAAAACAGTATATCAACACTTCTGTTAATCTCCTCTTTCTTCCTTTGTGCTTGCAGCAGCGACAGCGAAGGAAACGGCGAAGTCGTAGTGAAGAACAGCAACAGAAATACAGCAGGCAACAAATACGTAACCAACAATCTGGAGTTTCCTAAGGTGAAAGGTGGAACAAGCAAGGTCATCACTTACACTTCCACAGCAGCTGACGAGCGGAAATTCGGAATGAACTTCGCTGTGGAATGGGATTGCGAGAAGAAAACACAACGATGGAGCTGTTATCGTTTCGACACAGCAAACCGCATGACAGGAAGACGCAACGACGGAACAAGCGTAAAGCGCTGGTATCCTACAGATACAAGTTATCCAGGAACAACCTATGGCGATGCGAAATATCCTAACCGCAAATATCCTTTCGACTATAAGAACCTCTCTGATTCCGAAATGCTCGAAGACCTCTACTCGCCTTACGACCACGGTCACATCTGCCCTTCAGCAGACCGACTCTACACTCAGGAGGCGAACATCGAGACATTCTTCATGACAAACATGCAGCCGCAATACGCCAACTTCAACCAGAAGGGATTGTGGTATTACATGGAAGGCAGAACAAGAAGATACGCCGACAACCTCTCCGCTAAGGATACGCTCTACATCGTGAAAGGCGGAACAATAGACAATGAGGATCAGATAATCACGCGAATAAACAAAAAGCTCATCGTACCGAAGTATTTCTATACTGCCTACCTGATGTGGCGCCCGATGAACAACTCAACAGATCGCAACGATCCTGCCAACTACAAGGCAATGGCTCTCTGGTTCCTACATGAGAACAAGGAGGTAAGCGCGGCTGTTGACCTGACGCCTTACATGATTTCCATCGACGAACTGGAAAAGAAGACTGGCATCGACTTCTTCTGCAATCTGCCGGATGCCGTGGAAAACGCAGTTGAGGCAAAGCTTAGCACAAACGCTTGGTAAAAAAATATTACTGTCAGAAACAAAGCTGAATATTTCGCAGAACATTCTATAGAAAACTAATAATCAAAGATATGCAAAAACAATTCAAACTGTTAGCAGGTTCTCTGCTTCTCTCTTCAGCGGCAATAGCGCAGGTGGAACAACCCGTGACCACTACGACTACAGACGAAGAGGAACAGAAAACCGAGCAGACGGAAGGTTCGTTCACATTCACTGAATCGCAGCTGGGCGAAGACGATGACGCTTCTCAGAACGTCACCATCATGAGCTCAAACAACAACATGTATGGGAATCAGGTGGGCTACCTTTTCTCGCCAATGAGATTCCGCTATCGTGCCATGAACCAGAAGTATAACGAGGTTTACATGAACGGCGTTATGCTCAACGACATGGAGAGCGGACAGTTCCGATTCACTAATGTCGGCGGACTTAACCAGCAGACAAAGAACGCAGAGTTCGCACTTCCTTTCGAGGCGAACAACTTCTCAATGTCTGGCATGGCAGGTAACAACAACTACAACTTCCGCGCTATCTCACAGGCAGCAGGAAATCGCGTTACCATAACAGGAGCCAACCGCAACTATTCGCTCCGCGCCATGTACACCTACGGCTCGGGAGTTTCAAACAACGGCTGGAGCTATGCAGCAAACATCACTTACCGCGGAGCAACTCCAGAGACAGCTTACATCGACGGAACATTCTACAATTCCCTCTCCTACTATCTCGGAGTTTCAAAACTCATCAATGGCGGCGAGCATACTCTCTCGCTCTCTACTTGGGGCAATCCAACTGAGCGTGGTTCTCAGGGTGCTGCCACTGACGAGATGTACTGGATAGCCAACGACCGCTACTACAATCCTTACTGGGGTTATCAGGGTGGAAAGAAGCGTAACTCTCGCATTGTCAACGACTTCGCTCCTTCTGCCATCTTCACTTGGGATTGGAATATCAACGAAAAGATGAAGATCGTTTCTAATCTCTTCGCTAAGTATTCCATGTATAAGGGCACAAAGCTCAACTACAACAACTCAGACAATCCGCATCCTAACTACTACAAGCGACTCCCAAGCAATTTCTATAATCCTTGGAACGGCATTGCTCCTACTGAAACGGAATATGCCGACTGGCTTTCTGCATACAACTTCCTTTCAGCAAGCGTAGAGAACAGACAGATAAACTGGGATCAGCTCTATGCCTCAAACCGCGGCGTAAACCAGCAGGGACAGGATGCCATGTATTATCTTCAGGCAAAGAACAACAACCAGCTTCAGGTTTCGCTCTCTTCAGCTCTCAACTGGCAGCTGACAAAGAACGACATCCTCAACGCTGGCTTCAATGCTGCCCGCAGCAATAACCGCCACTACCTCACAATGGCTGACCTTCTCGGCGCAAACTCATTCCATAACATCAACACTTATGCCTTGAGCAAGTATAGTGCAAATGCCGACGAGGTTCAGTACGACCTTCGCAATCCTAACGCTAAGGTTGGCAAGGGCGACAAGTTCGGTCACGACTACGCCATCAACGTGACAAAGACTAATGTCTGGGCAGACATCAACCATACTGCCGGAATCCTTAATGTAAACGTTGCAGGACGACTTGGTTACACTGGCATGAACCGTCACGGCTACATGCAGAACGGTATCTGCAAGGATTACTCTTACGGTGCCAGCAAGACTGCAAACTTCCTTGATGGTGGTGCTAAGTTCGGCATGAACCTCAAACTCTTCCAGGGCGCAACTCTTACTGCCGGTGCTGGTTACGAATGGAAAGCACCACAGGCTTCTACAGCTTTCATCTCTCCTGAGATGTGCAATGACTTCGTAACTAACCTCAAGAACGAGAAGATCTTCAGTTCTGAGCTCGGTCTTCAGTATCAGAACTCTATCATCAAGCTCAATCTCTCAGGTTATTACAGCCGCATAACTGACGTGACAGAGTGGCAGAACTTCTACTATGACGCAACAAGCAATGCTGACTACAGTGGCTTTATGTATGTTAGTCTTACAGGCATTAAAAAGGACTATTACGGAGTTGAAGCTGCTGCGCGCATAAAGCTCAACAGCGCTCTCTCACTCAAACTCATCGGAACTATCTCTGATGCACTTTATCTCAACGACGCTGATGTTACAACCATGCAATCAACAAGTGGAAACAAGATAACCACAATGTGCTACACAAAGGACATCCGCGAAAACGGAACGCCACTTACTGCCACTAGCATCGGTCTTTCTTACGCAAACCAGGGCTGGTACATCGACCTTAACGCTAATTGGTACGACCGCATCTTCCTCTCTCCTTCCATCTACAACCGCTTCGAGAATGTTGTTAAGGAAAGCGGAAACACAGACAATGAAGGCAACTACATCTATGACTCTCAAGCTCGCGGCCATGGCGGTTGGATGATTGACGCCTCTGTAGGTCATAACATCCGCCTCAAGAAAGGTTCTGTCTCTATCAACCTCTCTCTCACAAACCTCCTCAACAACCGCAACATCGTTACTGGAGGTTACGAGCAGAGCCGCTCTGACCGCAAGGCTTCCGGAGGCAGCAGAACATACATCTTCTCTAAGAATCCAATGAAGTTCTATGCTTACGGCACAAACGGAATGCTTAACATTGCGTATAAGTTCTAAGCTTCGGAATCAGAGTATTCACATCTAAAGAATAATCATTATGAAAAAAATATTTTTAACGCTCGGTATTCTTGCAAGCTTCTGCCTTGCCTCATGTATGGACAGCGGCTACAGTGACCCAACTGACCAGCAGATGGACGCGGCTTACGGCAATCAGAGTGTGCAGGAAACAAACCGAATAACAATAAAGGATTTGAAGGAGAAATACTTCTCCATAGTTACCTCTTCTTCCAATGCCTATAAGCAAATTACTGAACCTACTCAGCTCCGCGGCTGGGTAACAGGCAATGATATTCAGGGCAATATCTACAACGAAATCTCACTCGAAGACGAGTCGGGCGAAGGCATTCTCATCTGCATCGCTCAAGGCGGACTTTTCGGCGCTCTTCCTGTTGGCGCAGAGATCATCGTTGAGCTCAAGGACCTTTACATTGGCGGTTATGGCAAGCAGCCGGAAATAGGCACGCCATACACAAACTCTAACGGCAAGACATACGTTTCGCGCATGAATCCTCGCATCTGGCAAGACCATTACAAGCGCGTCGGCTTCAAGAGCGATGTTAAGGCTACAGAGTTCAATCTCAGCAAGATAAAGGATCAGAGCTACCTTCAGTCAAACTGCGGAATGCTCATGACTCTAAAGAACGTAAGCTTCCAGAAAGGCGGCACAGCTCTCTTTGCTCCTGAGGCAGAGAAGGATGCTGCCAACTGCGTGCCTCGCTATCTTAAGGACGAGACAGCCGGCAAGAACATTGCACAGGCTTCACTTCAGATTCGCACCAGCACTTACGCTAAGTTTGCAGCCGAGAAGCTCCCTGCCGGCAAGGTGAACATCACCGGTGTCTTCACTCGCTATAACGACACATGGCAGGTTCTCATCCGTGATCTCAACGACATCCAGCCAGCAAACTAATGCGTAATTCGTAATGCTTAATGCGTAATTCGCATCTCTAATCCCAGACTTTCCCCAACGGTCATCCGTTGGGTCCCTCCAAAATACAAACCCCGATTAAAAACAAACAAAATATGAAAAAGCTTTTTTATTCATTGCTTACAATGCTGACAGCAATCTTCGCGCTCAGCAGTTGTGAAGACGTACCAGCTCCTTACGACATTCCACAAGCTGGCGGCGGCAACACCGCGACAGAAATCGCTCCTGCCGGTGATGGTACTCTCGCTGATCCTTTCAATGTAGAAGGCGTTCAGGCTTTCATTGCAGCTGGCGAAAACCTCGACCAGAAAGTTTACATCAAGGGTTATGTAACTTCCGTTAAGGAGTGCTCACCTTCTTTCGGTAACGCTACATTCTACATCGCTTCTGTAGAGGGTGGCACAAACACTTTCTATGTTTACCGCTGCAATGGTCTTAACAATAGCAAAATCACTTCTGAAGACCAGATCAAGGAAGGCGACGAAGTAGTTGTCTATGGTAAGGTTACCGACTACAACGGCACAAAGGAAACCGTTCAGAAGGAAGCATACATCTACTCTATCAATGGCGAAGGCGGCAATGGTGGCGGCAATCAGGGAACTCCTGGAGAGCCAAAGGGTAACGGTACTCAAACTGACCCTTACAATGCGACTGCAGCAAATGCCTTCATCGCGACTCTAGCTGCGGACACAGAATCTGCAAACGACATCTATGTTAAGGGTATCGTAACTGAGATAACAGAAGCTTTCAGCAGCTATGGAAACGCTACATTCTACATTGCCGACAGTAACGAATCATCTGACAAGTTCTACTGCTTCCGCGCTCTCGGTCTTGGTAACAAGCAGTGCAAAGACCCTGATGCTCTCAAGGTTGGCGATGAGGTTATCGTCTGCGGTAAGGTTGTAAACTACAAGGGCAACACACCTGAAACAGTTCAGAACAAGGCTTATATCTATTCGCTCAACGGTAAGACAGATGGCGGCAGCACAACTCCAGAAGTAACTCCTGGCACACCTGCTGGAGCCGGTACTGCAGCCGATCCTTTCAACGTAGCTGCTGCTATTAAGAAGTGTCAGGAAGTTGGCGAAACAGCTACTGCTGAGCAGTACTATGTAAAGGGTATCGTTGAGACTGTTTCTTCTACTGGCGTTGACCAGTACGGCAACATCACTATCGACATCGTTGACGTTGCAGGTTCTTCTGAGATTTTCAAGGCATTCCAGGTTAACTCTATCAACGGCGAGAAGTTCACTGCTGCGACTGCTGCCGGAATCAAGAAAGGCGACGTTATTGTAGTCAAGGGCAACCTCGTAAACTATAAGGGCAACACTCCTGAGACTACTGGTAAGGGCGCTGGCTGCGTTGTTTCCGTAAACGGCAAGACTACTATCGAAGGTGGTGGCACTGGCGGTAACACTGGTGGCGGAACAGAAACCGGCGATTATGCTACTACTCTCAATTACACTCTTGGTGCTAATGCTTACGACGACGGAGTAGCAACTGTTAATGGCGTAGAGAATGTAAAGATCATCAAAATTGGTACTTCAAAGGCTGCTGGCGAATTCACACTCAGTCTTCCTGCTGGCAAGACTACATTCTACGCCGTAACATGGAAAGGCACTGCATCTGCTGACGTAAAGATTGGCAGTAAGACTGTCACAGTCAAAGGAAATGACGGTGCTGCAAACAATTCGCCTTACACACTCTCTGTTACAAGTGCTGATAAATACGAAATCTCTGTTGATGCTGCCACTACTGTAACAGTTACTTCTGATAAGCGAATACTCTTCTTCGCTATTCAGCAGGCTAAGTAAAACAATCTTCCGAATCAAATATTTCCCTCATCGCACCCGCTGCGGTGAGGGATTTTTTTGTGGGAACGATGTACAAGTTGTCCCTTTCAGGTTCAGATGTCTCTTAGTGGAAGGGGCAACATATATATCATAACCAATATTTATCAAAAAAACTTTATCTATATTACCTTAAAGTAAATAATTCGCCGATTTACTTTAGACCGCCAACTTTTTTTCGTACCTTTGCAGCAAGTTAGGAAATTTAGAAACAAAAACCAGAACTATGAATATACTATTACTTGGCTCAGGTGGCCGCGAACATGCTTTGGCTTGGAAGATAGCTCAAAGTCCTAAAGTAGAAAAACTCTTTATCGCTCCAGGTAACGCAGGAACTGGCAAGTGTGGCGAGAATGTAAATCTCAAGCCTACGGACTTCCCTTCTGTTAAGCAATTCGTACTTGACAACAACGTCAGCATGGTTGTTGTAGGTCCTGAAGATCCACTCGTTAAGGGCATCTACGACGAGTTCAAGAACGACGAGAAGACAGCACAGATTCCTGTCATCGGTCCTTCTAAGGAAGGTGCACAGCTTGAAGGTTCAAAGGACTTCGCCAAGGCTTTCATGATGCGCCACGATATTCCTACTGCCAAGTACCAGACTTTCACAGGCGAGACACTCGAGGAAGGTCTTAAGTTCCTCGAAACTCTCAAGGCTCCTTATGTTCTCAAGGCAGACGGTCTTTGCGCAGGCAAGGGCGTGCTCATCCTCGACACTCTCGAAGAGGCAAAGAAGGAACTCAAAGAAATGCTCGGCGGTATGTTCGGCACAGCTTCTGCTAGCGTTGTCATCGAGGAATTCCTCAGCGGTATCGAGTGCTCTGTATTCGTGCTCACTGACGGCAACGACTACAAGATCCTCCCTGAGGCAAAGGATTACAAGCGCATCGGCGAGGGCGACAAGGGCTTGAACACTGGCGGTATGGGCTCCGTTACTCCTGTTCCATTCGCAACAAAGGAATGGATGCAGAAGGTGGAAGACCGCATTATCCGTCCTACCGTTGAAGGTCTTAAGGCTGAGAACATCTGCTACAAGGGTTTCATCTTCTTCGGCCTTATCAATGTTGAAGGCAATCCTATGGTCATCGAATACAACTGCCGCATGGGCGACCCAGAGACAGAAAGCGTAATGCTCCGCCTTAAGAGCGACCTCGTTGACCTTCTCGAAGGCGTTGCTGAAGGCAATCTCAAGGATCGTGAAATTGAGTTCGACGAGCGCGCTGCTGTATGCGTAATGCTCGTTTCTGGCGGTTATCCAGAGGAATACAAGAAGGGCTACGAAATCACAGGCATTGACGATGTTGAAGGCTCTATCGTCTTCCATGCCGGAACAGCGCTCAACGAAGGCAAGGTTGTAACAGCTGGCGGTCGCGTAATCGCAGTTTCTTCTTACGGAAAGGACAAGGCAGAAGCTCTCGCTAAGTCATTCCAGGAGGCTCAGAAGATCAACTTCACCGACAAATACTTCCGCTCAGACATCGGCTTTGACCTTTAAGAGTTTCGTCCCGAAACAGAATTTAAGGTAGAGCGAGTGAAATATGCGCAGACTTCAGAAAGAAATATCTACAAGCAGGTTGTCATGGCCAATAGCGGCTATGACTTCCTTGCTATTCTGGTTTATAGCATGGCTTGAAGACAACGTAACCTTCCTCCCTTTCGTTCTGATGATGGTTACAGGACTTCTGATGATGTGGGTGAACCATCTCTTCGCCCTTATCCGCCTTTTCAGCCGAATGATAGCAAGCTCGTTCCTGGTCTTCACCACCGCGCTGATCATCGTGCCCGACATTGGCGGTATGCAGCTTGATGCTACTTTCCTACAACTCTGCCTGATAGGTTTCCTCATACTCTTTTTCTCCTGCTATCAGTATCAGAAGGCGCAAGGTGTCATTCTATACGCCTTTCTGCTCATAGGTCTGGCAAGTCTCGCCTTCAAGCAGATACTCTTCCTCGTACCCTTGCTATGGCTGCTAACTGGCTATTGCATGGTGACGTTCAGCACGAAGATTTGGATATCTTCCATCTTCGGCGTATGCCTGCCTTACCTCTTTCTGTTCACATACTACATGATGGTTGGCACGCCGTATGAAGAAATGACTATCATGCACAACTGGGAGTTCTGCAAAGCATTCAATTTCAGCGGAGTAAGCACAACGGCTATCATCTCATTCACAGCAACTTCACTCCTTTCCGGTTTAGGAATAATCCATCTTATCCGTGAAGGTCATAAGGACAAGGTGCGTACAAGGATGATGTACCAGATATTCATCGCCATAGCAATCTTCTCCATAGTAATGACGCTCTTGCAGCCGATTCATATCATCCGATACACCGCCCTGCAACTGATTTCAACGGGTGCCATGGTCGGAAGGTTCTTTGCCATGACGGATTCAAAGCAATCCAACATCACGTTCATCACGATAACAGTGATTGCCTATCTGCTCACCATCTACAACCTTCTTTAACATTCTCTCCCTTCTCTCACATTACGATATTTGCATTTATGGAATTTCTCATTTCACTCGGCTACTGGGGCATGCTCCTCTGCGGTTTCCTTGCCGGCAGCTTCTTTCCGTTCAGCAGCGAAGCTGTCATGGTAGCTCTGCTCGCCATGGATCTTGACCCTGTTCAACTTATCATTTACGCAAGCATCGGCAATGTGGCAGGCGGAATGTTCAACTATTTCGTAGGCAGGATGGGCAATCTCCAGTGGATAGAAAAGCATCTGCACGTAAAGGAGAAGGACTTGGAAAAGGCGCAGAGATTCATGGCTGGCCACGGCGCTTGGATGGGTTTCTTTGCATTCATACCGATTCTTGGCAGCGCTATAACCATTGCTCTTGGTCTTATGCGCGCAAACATACCAATCTCAATAACTTCAATTTCCATCGGCAAGGTACTGCGCTACGTCGTTCTTGTCTATGGAGCGCAATTTGTAGTATAAAAGCCCCCTTATTATGAAAAAATACCAACTCGACCTCACCGTCAAATCCATTGAGCACCTTAACGAGAAATACGTGCTCATAAAGCTTACTGACGAAAAACCACTCCCGGAAGTGCTCTCCGGACAGTTCGTGAACATCCGTATAGATAATGCCGACACTTTCCTCCGTCGCCCTATCTCCATAAACTTTGTTGACCATAACGAGAATGAGCTCCATCTTCTCGTGGCTGTTGTGGGCGAGGGCACCAAGTGGCTGTCTTCATGCTCTGCTGGCGACAAAGTGAACATGCTCCTGCCTCTCGGCAATGGTTTCACTCAGCCAGACAGCATTGAGAAGGGTAAGTCAGTACTGCTCATCGGCGGTGGCGTGGGTGTAGCTCCCCTACTCTATCACGGCAAGGTGCTCAAGGACAATGGCATCAATCCTATCTTCCTTCTCGGAGCACGCTCTGCCAAAGATCTTCTTCTCCTTGACAGTTTCAAGGCTATAGGTGATGTTTACATAACAACAGAAGACGGAAGCATGGGCGATAAGGGCTTTGTGACAAACTCTTCCTTCGTTGCCGATAATCTTGCAGAGAAGGTTTCACTAATCTCTTGTTGCGGACCTAAACCGATGATGGTTGCCGTTGCTCGCATGGCTAAGGAAAAGGGCGTTGACTGCGAAGTTTCTCTTGAAAACATGATGGCTTGCGGTCTTGGTGCCTGCCTCTGCTGCGTGGAAAAGACCGTCAAGGGCAATGTCTGCGTATGCAAAGAAGGACCTGTCTTCAACATCACAGAGCTTAACTGGTAATACTGAATTTCAGGAAAATCCCTCTCTAGGGAGAAACAATAATAGGATGCAAAATTTTGCATCCTATTATTGTATTTGAGAATGTTTATTTCTATTAAGGTGAGTCTAAATCTCGGTGGTAATTTATAGAACCCACCTTAAAGATATTTCTGGAGAATCTGAGAGCATCCGCTTTCCTGCAGCTTACGAATACCCTTGTCGCAAATCTGACGCACACGCTCACGAGTAAGCCCGAGTTCCTCTCCAATGTATTCTAAACCCATTGGCTGTTCACCAAGTCCGAATGCCTTGCGGATAATAAAGCTCTCGCGTTCAGAGAGTGCACGATCAAGAACGCTCTGAATATCATGTTCGAGCGACTGCTGATCAACGATACGGTCGGCACGATCAGCTTGTCCTGATGGCATCACGTCGAGCAGCGTATTGTCCTCTCCGTCCTGGAATGGTTTATCGAAACTTACGTGGTGCTGGTCGGCACTGATAGCCTTAGCAATGGTGCGTTCGTCCTGGCCTGTGATTGCAGATAGCTCCTCAATGGAAGGCTCACGCATATTCTCCTGCTCAAACTTTGATTTTGCCTTGCTGATCTTATTGAGCGAACCAACCTGGTTAAGTGGGAGGCGAACAATGCGGCTCTGTTCAGCAATAGCCTGCATGATGCTCTGGCGAATCCACCAAACAGCGTAAGAGATAAACTTAAAACCACGTGTCTCGTCGAAAAGTTCTGCTGCCTTAATAAGTCCAAAGTTTCCCTCGTCGATAAGGTCAGTGAGCGAGAGACCCTGATGCTGATACTGCTTGGCTACAGAGACAACAAATCTAAGGTTAGCGCAAACGAGCTTGTTGCGTGCCTTCTCTGCCTTTTTGCCACCCTTGCGTATCTCTGCTGCAAGCTCAATCTCCTCCTCAATGGAGAGCATTGGGATGTGGCTGATTTCAAACAAGAACTTGTCGATACCGCTGTCACGGTTTGTGATAGTCTTCTGTATTTTTAATTGTCTCATATTCTTTTCTTAAAGTCCGTTCTAAACGTCAATAGGGATGCAAAATTAAATAAATTTTCAGAATTTATCCAAGTTTTAGTTCAAGATTTAGCAACAAAGCAAACTTACGTCAACATTTCTTACTGATAATCCTTCTGAGTGAAGCGCACATCAATGATTGTATTTGACGGATCGGTCAGCGGATAATAGATGTATCTGAAGGCATAACCAGCCTCCTTGTAGCGTATCTTTGAAGGGTCGTTTTTGAGGTTCGTGAGCAGCGCCTGATGCGTCATCTCTACGTTGAGGTCTTCAATGGGATATTTCGGTGAGACGGATTGATAATAGATAAACGTCTTTGATTCAACATGAAACTTAAGACTGTCGATGGTTACCTCTCGCGAAACTGGCACAGGGCAGTTCTTCTGAGTAAATTCGTCAGCCTCACGTTTCGCTTTTTCCTCCATAGACTCCGAGCAAGAAGCCATGAGGATGACTGAAGATGCAACGGCTAAATACTTAAAAATATTCATACTCGCAATGTTTAAAATTCCTTTTTATAACGCAAAAGGACATATTTTATTATACTCGCATGGCATAAACATCAAGAAAACATGTGCAAAACGGATAAAAAAGAACGAGAAGAGGTCATTTTCTGCATATTTTCACTAACTTTGTGCCCAAATTTGCAAGAAGAAAATCAAAACGACTATGGCAGATAACAAAAAGATAAAGACAGCGCTCGTTTCTGTATTCCACAAAGATGGTCTTGACGAGCTCCTTAAGAAACTCAACGAAGAGGGCGTGAAATTCCTCTCAACAGGTGGTACACAGTCATTCATCGAGAGCCTCGGTTACGAGTGCCAGAAGGTGGAGGACGTAACAACTTATCCTTCTATCCTCGGCGGTCGCGTAAAGACTCTCCATCCAAAGGTTTTCGGTGGCATTCTCGGTCGTCGTGAGAACGAAGGCGACGTAGCTCAGATGGCTCAGTACGAGATTCCTGAGATTGACCTCGTAATCGTTGACCTCTACCCATTCGAGCAGACAGTGGCAAGCGGTGCTTCTGAGGCTGACATCATTGAGAAGATTGACATCGGCGGCATTTCACTCATCCGCGCCGGAGCAAAGAACTTCAACGACGTGGTAATCGTGCCAAGCAAGGCTGAATACGGTGTTCTCCTTGACATCCTGAACGCTCAGGGCGCAGAGACAACATTGGAGCAGCGCAAGATGTTTGCCTCTCGTGCATTCGGCGTAAGCAGCAGCTACGACACAGCTATCCACAACTGGTTTGTAAAATAATTAAATGAAAAACGAAAAGTGAAAAATGAAAAGTGAAAAGTAAGAAACAAAAACGCTAAAGGCGCAGCACTTTTTACTTTTCACTCTTCAATTTTCACTTATAAGTAGAGAATATGGGAAGTTTTATGGAAGGTCTTTCCAACGGTTTCAAGGCAATGCTTGACCCACGAAGCAAGAAGAGCCGCTCTGGTTTCTTCTCTTTCGTGCAGGAAATAGCAATGGACCTTGGTACTGCCAACACCATCATCATCAACAGCGACGGAAAAATCGTTGTTGATGAACCTTCGGTGGTGGCATTGGACAAACGCACAGAGAAGATGCGTGCCGTTGGTTCTAAGGCTAAACTTATGTATGAGAAGGAAAACCCAGACATCCGAGTAATCCGTCCGCTTCGTGACGGTGTGATTGCCGACTTCTCTGCCTGCGAGCAGATGATGCGTGGTCTTATCGGAATGGTTCACTCTGGTCGTCATTTCTTCTCTCCATCGCTCCGAATGGTTATCGGTGTGCCTTCCGGTTCTACGGAAGTTGAGCTCCGTGCCGTTCGCGACTCAGCAGAACGTGCCGACGGACGCGACGTTTATCTCATTTTCGAACCTATGGCTGCTGCAGTAGGTATCGGTCTTGACGTTGAGGCACCAGAAGGAAACATGATAGTTGACATCGGTGGTGGTTCTACGGAAATCGCGGTTATCTCCCTCGGAGGTCTCGTTACGAATAGCTCTATCCGTGTGGCTGGTGACGAACTTACGTTTGCCATTCAGGACTACATGAGCTCACAGCACAACGTGAAGGTGTCTGAGCGTATGGCTGAGCGTATTAAGATTGCCGTTGGCTCTGCCCTTACCGACCTTGGCGACGAAGCTCCAGATGATTACATCGTAAACGGTCCTAACAAGATCACGGCTCTCCCTATGAAGGTGCCTGTATGCTATCAGGAGATTGCACACTGTCTTGACCGTACGATTACGCTCATCGAGAATGCCGTTCACAATGCCCTTGAGCATACGCCTCAGGAGCTTTATGCCGACCTCATGAACAACGGTATTTGGATAACAGGCGGTGGCGCATTGCTCCGTGGTCTTGACCGTCGTCTTGAGGCTAAGTTCCAGATTCCGTTCCACATTGCTGAGGATCCATTGCGCAGTGTGGCTCGCGGTGCCGGCATAGCATTGAAGAACGTTGACCGCTTCACATTCCTTATGCGTTAAAAATAGGAAAAAAGAATGAAGAATCTCATAGATTTTCTAATAAATAACGCTCACTGGTTTCTATTACTGCTCCTGGAAATTTTAGGAGCAGTTTTGTTGTTTAGGTTCAACAGTTACCAGGGAAGCGTCTATTACACTACGGCAAATGCCATCAGTGGGAAAATTTATGAGATTCATTCTTCCATGATCGCCTTCATCAATCAGGCTGAGAACAACGAAGCTCTGACTCAGCGAAACTACATGCTTGAGCAGGAGCTTGCACGCCTGCAAACACTCCTTGACAAAGACGGAACGAGCAAAGACTCTACGGTCATCGCAATGAACGACAGCGCTACGAGTCACATAAAGACCATTCCGGCGAAGGTGATAACAAACGAGGTGAACAAGTCGGAGAACTACATCACCATCAACAAAGGTACCGACGACGGCGTTCACCCAGACATGGCAGTAACCTCTGGTCTTGGTCCGGTGGGAGTGGTTTACATGTCTTCTGCCCACTACTCCATCGTAGTACCTCTTATCAACACACGCTCTTCGCTCAGCGTAAGAATCCGTGGCGAGAAATATTTCGGAAATCTGAAATGGGAAGGTCAGATGATAAACGAAGCTGAGGTGGAAGACATTCCGCGCTTTGCCAAGTTTGATCCAGAGACAGCGTGGATAGAAACCAGCGGCTACTCGTCAATCTTCCCGGAAGGCATCATCGTAGGAAAGGTGAAGCATGTGTATTTCTCTTCCGACGGTCTTGCCTATCGTCTTAACGTAGAACTGACAACCGACTTCGCCCGTCTGCGTGACGTGCTCGTCATAGACAACAAGCATCAGCTGGAGAGAATAAACCTGATGCGTGCGGCGAAAGATTCTATCAATGTTAATCATTAAGACAAAACATCAACGTCGAACAGAAAATGAGCATCCTTACACTACATAAACTCCGTATGTTCATAATACTCGTCCTCGTGCAGGCGTTGGTATTGAATTATGTGCAGCTTTTCGGTTGCGCAACACCTTTATTATATATAT
Source organism: Prevotella sp. (assembly GCA_045600885.1). Classification (GTDB taxonomy): domain Bacteria; phylum Bacteroidota; class Bacteroidia; order Bacteroidales; family Bacteroidaceae; genus Prevotella. The sequence continues at coordinate 13,126 of JAZRYU010000080.1, read as the reverse complement.
ACTTCCTCATCGAGCTGCCACGCGGCATTGCGAAGTGGAAATTATTCCTTTGGGGATTTTTCCTCGGGCTTACCATAGACACCTTCCTGAACACTCCGGGCGTGGCAACAATCTCATGCACTACGGCTGCCGCTCTGCGACCTTACATCCTGGAACCATTCCTCACCGTTGATGCTTCCGCAGAGTTCGAGCCAAGCATCCGCCAAATGGGATTTGACAAATATGTTTATTTCACCGGCACTTATACAGCCATTTATTGCATAATATTCTTCACGGTTGATTATTTCACGCTGTGGCATTTCGGACTTTGGCTCCTCAGCATTTTCACGAGTTTCTTCCTCACACTCATCACGATTTGTTCCGTTGCTCTTGCCTTCCAAAAGAAATAAAAGCCGCATAAGAGTCACAGCGCAATTGTACACTCCCCCGTTTTTAGATTGAAAAGATGAACAGAAAGTTTAACTTTGACAACAGGAAATACGTAGTTGGCGCGATAGCTGTTGCTGTCGTGGTGGTCTATTGTTTCCGTCTGCTTTCTCTTCAGCTTTTCAGCGATGAGTATCAGCTCAATGCCGACAAGAATGCTTTCCTTAAGAAAACAGAGTTTCCTGCCCGTGGCGTTATCTCCGACAGAAACGGAAAGATTCTGGTTTATAATCAAAGTTCGTACGACATCATGGTCATCATGAACGAGCAGAAAGACCACATTGACACGCTTGACTTCTGCAAGACCGTTGGCATCACAAAGGAGGCTTATGCCAAGCGAATGGAAGACATCAAGGACTACTCAAAGAACCCGAGCTATTCGCGCTACACGCAGCAGACGTTCATGACGCAACTGTCCGAGAGAGACTACAGCATACTCAGGGAGAAGCTCTTCAAATTCCCTGGATTCTACATCCGCAAACGCGCCATCCGTCAGTACAACACAGATTGGGGAGCACACGTTCTGGGAGACCTCGGAGAGGTTTCGGCAGAAGACCTAGCAGACGATGACTACTATCAGGGTGGCGACTACATCGGTAAGACTGGTGTGGAACGTTCATACGAGAAGATTCTGCGTGGCGAAAAGGGCGTACAGATAATGCTCCGCGATGCACGCGGCAGGATTAAGGGCAAATACAAAGACGGAAAATACGACATAAAGCCAACGCCTGGCAAGGACATCAAACTGACCATTGACGAAAATCTCCAAGCCCTTGGCGAGCAGCTACTGCAAGGAAAAATCGGCGCCATCGTTGCCATTGAGCCTGCCACGGGAGAAGTTCTCGCCATGGTTTCCGCTCCAAGTTACAATCCGAAGACCATAACAGGCAAAGACCGCGGAAAGAGCATGAGCCGACTGTCGAAGAACGTCTGGCACCCTCTGCTCAACAGAACAATCCAAGGTCAGTATCCGCCAGGTTCTACGTTCAAGACATCGCAGGCGCTGACCTTCCTCTCCGAAGGCATTGTCAATTCCGGAACCACATTCCCATGCGTAGGCGGATTCAAATACAAGGGCATGAAGGTAGGCTGTCACGCTCATCCTTCCCACCTCTCGCTCATTCCTGCCACCGCCACTTCCTGCAACGGCTACTTCTGCTGGGGACTCTACAACATGATCAGCAATCGCGACAAATACTCCACCAAGCAGGAAGCCATGAATATCTGGCGAGATTACATGGTCAGCATGGGATTCGGATATAAGCTGGGCATTGACCTTCCAGGAGAAAAACGCGGACTTATTCCTAACGCTGAATTCTACGACGATGCCTTCAAAGGACACTGGAACGGACTTACCATCGTTTCCATCGGTATCGGTCAGGGAGAAGTCAACCTCACGCCGCTGCAGATTGCAAACCTCGGCGCAACGATTGCCAACAGAGGCTATTACATCGTGCCTCACGTGGTAAAGGAAATAAAAGATCAAGAGATTGACTCCGTGTACACCGAGCGACACTATACAAAAGCCAAGCGTTCTGCCTACGACCTCGTGGTACAGGGTATGCGAGCTGCCGTAATAAACGGTACTTGCGCTTCAGCCAACACCGCTGCCTATGCTGTTTGCGGAAAAACGGGTACGGCTCAGAACCGCGGTCACGACCACTCAATCTTCATGGGCTTTGCTCCGATGAACAACCCGAAGATAGCCATAGCCGTATATGTTGAGAACGGCGGCTTCGGTGCCACATTCGCCGTTCCGATGGCTTCAGTGATGATAGAACAATATCTGAAAGGCGGACTTTCGGAAGGTTATCAGAACCTCGCCAACTCACTCCAACATAAGAGCATCGCATACGATAGTAAGAACCGATGAGATAAATGAAAAATTAAAAATTTCCGCGCAGCCTAATTATCAATTCTCAATTATCCATTAGAATATGTCAATGCCAAGACGCCATACAAACATCTTCCGTTCCGTCGATTGGGCTACAATCGCCATTTATATGGCTATGCTCCTGCTCGGCTGGATAAGTGTGTGCGGAGCGAGCTACAACTTCGGCGACACGGAGCTCTTCAGTCTTAGCGCAAGAAGCGGTATGCAGGTTGTATGGATAGGAACAGCCTTGCTGCTTGGTTCCGTAATCCTTCTGCTTGACGACCGCTACTATGACACCCTTGCCTACGTGCTCTACATAGGCTTCATGATACTCCTGTTCCTCACCATTTTCAACCCGCACAGCATCAAGGGTTCACGATCGTGGATTGTACTCGGACCAATACACATACAGCCCGCGGAGTTTGCCAAGTTTGCCACGGCAATGGCAATAGCAAAGTTCATGAGCGGCTGGCACTTTGACATCAACGACAGCAGAAGTTTCTGGCAGGCTTGCGGCATTGTGCTACTGCCTATGTTCCTGATTATCTGTCAGCGTGAGACGGGTTCTGCTCTCGTTTATCTATCCTTCTTCCTTATGTTCTACCGCGAGGGAATGCCTGGAGCCATACTCTTCACCTTCGCCGCCTTCGTGGCATATTTCGTCGTCGGCATACGCTACGAAAACGAACTGATGTTCGGCACGCCGACCTACATCGGGCCCTTCACGGTCTATCTCATGATAGAGATCTTCACTATCCTACTCCATCGCAGCTATTTCCGCAAGCAGGAGCGTGAGCGTCTGTGGATGATTGGCATCGTCTCTCTGACCACAATCGTCGGTACACTTATCTCCTGCTACGTCTGGAACTTCAATCTTGCATGGATTCAGATTCCCGTTGTCATTGGCATCTCCGTATTCCTTATCTATAAGTTCCTTTACATGCAGTTGCGCTCCTACCTTCTGCTCGGTACTTTCACGATTTGTTCTTTCCTCTTCTTCCATTCTGCAAGCTTTGTGCTGAACAACGTCATGCAGGAACACCAGCGCACTCGTATCAATGTGCTTCTCGGACTTGAAGACGACGTGAATGGCGCCGGATACAATGTCCGTCAGAGCGTTATTGCCATCGGTTCGGGAGGACTGACCGGAAAGGGATTCCTGAACGGAACTCAAACAAAACTGCGCTTCGTGCCTGAGCAGGATACGGACTTCATCTTCTGCACCATTGGCGAAGAGCATGGTTTCATTGGATGCTCTCTCGTTCTGGGACTTTTCCTCGTGCTAATCATCCGACTGATTCATCTGGCTGAAAGACAAAACACAAAGTTCGCCCGAATATACGGCTACTGCGTGCTCTCCATATTCTTATTCCATCTGTTCATCAACATAGGAATGGTTCTCGGAGTGACTCCGGTAATCGGTATTCCGCTGCCATTCTTCAGTTACGGCGGATCATCACTTTGGGGATTCACCATTCTCCTGTTCATCTTCCTCCGCATGGACGCTTCACGAAATTACGCAAGGCAATAAACCCTATCATCATGAAATACAATTTCGACGAATTCATTGACCGTAAGAACTCAGGTTCCTACAAATACGGAAGACTCACAAACTTCTTTGATTGCGACGATCTTCTGCCTCTCTGGGTAGCAGACATGGATTTTGCCACACCAGACTTCATTCTTGACACCATAAAGGAACGCATTAAGCACCCTATTCTCGGCTACAACTGCGATCCTGACGACTGGAAACCAGCCATCATCGACTGGGAGAAATCCCATCATGATTGGGACATTAATCCTGACCATCTCTGCTTCATCAACGGCATCATGAAGGGTGTCGGTCTTGCCATCAACCGCCTTGTCCCTGAAGGCAAGAAGGTTATTGTGCAGCCGCCTGTTTACCACATGTTCAAGTATGTCATCGACGGCAACAAGCGCCCTATTGTCTATAATCCGCTGAAGGAACGCGAAGACGGACTTTACGACATGGACTTTGAGCAGCTTGAGCAGGTTATTGACGAAGATTGCCGTATGCTCCTTCTCGCCAATCCTCACAACCCTGGTGGTGTCTGCTGGAGCAAGGAGACGCTCCAGAAATTGGCAGACATTTGCGCAAAGCATAACATCATCGTAATCTCCGACGAGATTCATGCAGACATGGCTGTCTTCGGACATAAGCACACTCCGTTTGCAACAGTCAGCGAAACAGCTGCGCAGATAAGCATCACGTTCGGCGCTCCTACAAAGGTGTTCAACATGCCTGCTCTCATCTCTGCTTGGGCAGTTGTTCCTAACGAAGAACTCAGGGCTAAGTATGTTGACTGGCTTGACGGCATAGAGCTTCTAGACTCAAATCTCTTTGCAATGCCTGCTGCCGTTGCTGCTTATCGTAAGGGAGAGGAATGGCGTCAGCAGATGCTTGCCTACGTAGAAGACAACATTCGCTTTGTGGAAGAATACTGCAAAGAGAATATGCCAAAGATTCGTCCTATCCGACCTGAGGCAAGTTTCCTTGTCTGGCTTGACTGCCGTGACATGGGCATGACTGAAGAAGAGCTCGTTGACTTCTTTGTCAAGCAAGCTAAGGTGGCATTCAACATCGGCACAATATTCGGCACTGGCGGTGAAGGTCACATGCGCCTGAACGTAGCCACTCCACGCTGCTTCCTTACCGAAGCTCTTGACCGCGTAAAGGCTGCATACGAAACTCTCTAAGTAAGTCTCGGTATTTATTTTACCATAAGTCTCTCAATCGTCATGCCGTTGCTAAGCGTGTCAAGATCTATCTCATGCTTATCAACGGCAGGCGATTTTCCTTTTTCTGAATACTGGTGAATATCAAAAACACGAGTGGGTTTTGCGCCATAACGTGCATGCCATAGAACATGATCCTTCAGCTTGCTGCGGTCAACATGAATCCGCGCAATCCTCTCGTTTGCATAGACAATAGGCTTCACGCCCAAACGCTTTTCCACGGCGTCTGTCCATATCAACAAAGAGTCCGTTGAAACGCCAAACATCTCAATATCAAGCACAGGCGGCAGATCGCCTTTCTTCACTTTTACGTGTGACGTGAAATTCCTTATCTGCTCGTCAACGGTAGCAAATCTCTGGTTGAAGAAATGATAAGCACCGTGAGGAATGCCGTAACGCTCTGCCCAGTCGCAGTGTTTCTCATATTCTGCATCCACATACTCCTTTCCCTCCGTAGCCTTCAGAAACACAAACGAGAGTGGAATAACGCCAATCTGCTTACTTATAGTGTCATTGCAGGTATAGGAAGAATCCACCGCCACATACATTCTGTCCCAATGAACAATAGGCTGATAGTGAGATAAATCCGTACCGTAAATGCGTTTGTCTGTAATCACGTTTACGTCCTGCTTCTTTCCGTTGGCATAGAGCGCAAGCTTCTCGCCATTTTCACTGCCGAATCCACTCTTCTTTCCGAACGACCATTGTCCTTCGTATTCATAGCTTCCACATTTTATTCTACCCTTTCCGTCAGGCATAAGACAGAAGAAATAGCCTTCATACTCAGCTGTTTTTGTCTTTCTGAACTCATCTGCCAGAGCTGTCCATGTCTCTATCTTATCGAGCACAGTGCTGATGTTCTTTATCTTGCAACGCCCTTTCCTGAGGTCATTGTCTCGCCACTCTCCTGTAAAGAAGTTTCCTTGGCAATAGAAATCTCCCTTGCCTTCTCTTTTTTCGTCTTTCCATTCACCAAGATAGATGCCAGAGCATGGTGCATTCTTTATTTTCAGAAATCCTGAATAGAATAATCCCACACCCTTTCCCTCCGGCTGTCCACTGTCATTAAGCCCACCGACATACTCGCACGACGGCAACAAAAGTCGCACTATTGACAGCACGGCAACAAGGAGAAATGTATAAGAAAGATACTTCTGCATATTGTTTTGGGTGCAAAGATAACTATTTTTTCAAAAAAACGGAAAGAAAAACCGACATAGTTCTTTTTTTCTTATTTTTCTTTGTAAATTTGCAGCCGAAAGTATTTTATCTAACTAACCGAACTTTACAAACCATGTACAGGAAACTAACCCTTCCTCTCTTTATGGCAATACTCTTCCCCACCCTCCTCTCAGCAAAGGACATCGTGGCGGAACAGACTCCCTTTGGCATAGAAAAAGCCCTTCAGGAAGCACGCGAAGCACGTCGTCTTGACGGCGAGAAAGACGTTCGCATAATACTGAAGACAGGCATTTACCACCTTTTGCAATCTGTTATAGTGCGCCCGGAAGATAATGGCACCCGCTTTGTTGGCGAAGACGGCGCAGTCATCTCTGGTGGCGTGGAAATCTACGGATGGAAGAAGCAGGGCAATCTGCTCGTTGCAGACGTTCCGATGTTCAATGGTCGTCCGCTAGAGTTCCGACAGCTTTACGTCAACTGCAAGAAAGCCGTCCGCGCTAGAGACGTGCAAGACTTTGAGCAGATGCACCGTATTCTCTCCATGGACAAAAAGCAGGAAGTGCTCTTCGTGCCTGCGGCTGCTGTGAAGAAGATTGTCTCGCAAAGCAAGAACTATAACGCCGGACTCGAGATGACGCTCCATGAAATGTGGTGCATTGCCAACCTCCGCGTGCGTGAAATAAAGATGATGGGCGATTCGGCTGCCGTCTTCTTCCATAATCCTGAGAGCCACATCCATTTCTCTCACCCTTGGCCTTCTCCTATGACGAATACGGATGGTCACAACTCCGCTTTCTATCTCTCTAACGACCGCTCTCTTCTTGACACTCCTGGAGAATGGTTCCTCGACACGAAGCAGGAGCGACTCTTCTATTATCCAAAGAAAGGCGAAACTGCTGCCAACATCCGCGTAACGGTTCCTGCCGTAGAGACTCTGTTAAGGTCGGAAGGTACTGCTGACGACCTCGTTACAGACATTTCGTTTGAGAACATATCCTTTGAGCATTCCACATGGATGCGTCCGTCTGTTTCCGGTCACACCCCACTTCAGGCGGGAATGTTCATGACTGAGGCTTACAAGCTCCGTCCAAAGATGGAACGCCCTAATGGCGACCATAAGCTGGACAATCAGGGCTGGGTAGGACGTCCTGCAGCAGCTGTCCTTTTCAATAATGCAGAGAACATCTGTTTCAGCAACTGCCGCTTCCAGCACCTTGCTTCCACTGGACTTGACTTTCATGAGTTCATCAAAGGCGGAACAGTCAGCAACTGCCACTTCACAGACATTGGCGGCACAGCCATTCTTGCAGGAACATTCGGTCCTGAAGGATTTGAGCAGCACAAGCCGTACGATCCGTCTGACCGCCGCATCATCTGCGACGGACTCACCATCGACCACAACATCGTCAACGACGTCACCAATGAAGACTGGGGCTGCATCGGAATAGCCGCAGGATGGGTGCGCAACATAAAGATCACGAACAACGAGATTTCCGATGTTTCCTACACAGGAATATCCCTCGGATGGGGATGGAACCAGCAGAACTGCGCCATGGGAAACAACCTTGTCAAAGGCAATTTCATCCATCATTATGCTAAGCACATGTATGACACTGCCGGCATTTACACCCTTGGCTCTCAGCCTCATACGGTCATTGAGGACAATACCGTAAAGGACATCTACACTCCTTCATACGTACACGATCCAAACCATTGGTTCTATCTCTACACAGACGAAGGCAGCTCATACATTACTGTCCGTAACAACTGGACGCCATCGGAGAAATACCTTAAAAACGCCAATGGTCCTGGCAACACTTGGGAGAACAACGGACAGATTAATCCAGCTCCTAAGCTGCCATTTTAAAATAAAAACAATAAAATAAAAAACAATAATAATCTTATGGCAAACAAAAGTAGTTTAAAGAGTACCATTGCAGTATCTCTTACCAATTATCTTGACGCAGGTGCAATCGTTGCCGGCGCAAGTGGTCTCTCTCTCTGGAAAGACTACCTTGACCTTACGGAAGTCCATCTCGGATGGCTCAACTTCATCTCCGCAAACTGTCTTGGCGCAGCTGTCGGTGCAATCATCGGCGGTTTCATGGCAGACAAGTTCGGACGTAAAGCCATCTACACATACAACATGCTCATCTACATGACAGGCGTGCTTCTCGTGATGCTCTCTGTAAACTTCCCTATGCTCCTTGCAGGTTTCCTCATCACGGGTATCTCTGTTGGTGTTGGTGTGCCTGCTTCTTGGACTTACATTTCTGAAAGTTCAGAAATCAGCAATCGCGGTCGCAATATCTGTATCTCGCAGATGTCTTGGGGCATCGGTCCTATGATCATCCTCCTTCTCGGCATGTTCTTCGCTCCTGGCGGCTACCTTTTCGGATGGATTGAAAGTCTTGCTCATGCCGTTGCAGGAACAGATCTTACCGCGGCAGAACTCAACGTATTCTCTTCTCGTGTAGTGTTCTTCTCGCTCTTCGTTGTTGCATTCATTGCTTGGAACATGCAGCGCAAGCTTGAGGAAAGTGCAGAATGGAAGGCACAAAAAGAGGCTGAGGCTCGTGGCGAAGTCAAGAAGACCGGTCTTATCGAGAATATTGCTGTACTCTTCACAAACAAGGTTGCCGTGAAGACTGTTGCCTTCCTTGCCGGAATCTATCTTACATGGAACCTCGTGGCATCCGTAATGGGCTTCTTCCAGCCACATATCTACGAGACAGCTGGCGGCGTTTCTAACGAGCAGGCTAACTGGATGAACTGCATTCAGTGGGCTATCATCGTGGGCACTACATTCATCACCTCACAGCTTATTGACAAGATGAGCCACAAGGTTCTCTATATCCTCGGACTTGCCTTCGCTCTCGCAGCATGGTTCATCATCGTGGCTATCGGCGTAAGCGGACCTGCAGGACTTTGGTCTTTTGCCATCCTCTGGGGTATTGAGGGCGGTATCTCCGTTCAGATTTTCTACGCACTCTGGGGCACAGAGCTCTTCCCTGCTAAGTTCCGCGCTGGTGCACAGGGTTTGATGTTCTTCATCGTACGCGGACTCTCAGCCGTTTGGGGACTTGTCTTCACATACATCTATGGTGAGAACGGCGAAGGCTTCACAATCGCTGCTTGGTGCATGATTGCTCTCCTCGTAATCTCTCTCATCATCGGCGTTATCGGTGCTCCTAAGACTCGCGGAAAGTCACTCGACCAGATTACAGCTGAACGCTACGGCGACGACTATTAATAGAATATTTCCCTTAGAGAAACAAAGCATAATCCTTAGGAATACGACTTGCATTCCTAAGGATTATTGTTTTGTTGTGACAAAGAGAAAGCCGCAACCATCTGGCTACGGCTTTCCTTTTTTTTATAGTGAAAGATTTAAATTCTTAAAAATTCCTCCCTTTCGGGAGGGCTGGGTAGGCTCTTGTGTAGGCTTTTTACACAAGATGTGAAATGAGATCCTCGCGATCACCTGGGAGGTAGTCGATTACAGGGATTTCAATCATTGTGTAGCAACCTGGCTGCTGCTTCATAGAAGCGCGTGCTACGTTTACGAGAACCTGTGCTGTGAGAGCTGGGTTATTGATCTTCATGTTGAACTCGATCATCTGGTTGTGAGTCTTACCAGAAACACCCTTACGAACGAGGTTCACGCCGTGACCAACATCGTTTAGAGCGTCAACAGATTCTACGGCAAATACGTGTGTCTCATCGCTTGCGAAGTAAGGGTCAGCCTTGATAGCCTTTGTTACTTCCTCGAGGCTTGCGCCCTCTTCGAGCTCTACATAAACCATGCGGCGGTGGATACCTTCGCCTACAGGAATTGTCATAGAAAGAGCATCCTTAACACCTTCCTTAGAACGTACGCAAACTGAGTGACCCATTGAACGACCAGGACCGAAGTTTGTGTAAGAAAGTCCCTTTGGAGCGAGGCTCTGCATGAGTGTACGAACTACTGAGTCAGAACCTGGATCCCAACCAGCAGCAATTACAGAAACTGTGCCAGTCTTCTTGTTAATCTCCATGAGGTTCTTGCGATACTCTACGATGTTAGTATGGATGTCGAAGCTGTCAACTGTGTTGATGCCGAGAGGGAGAATCTGCTTTGCGAAGTCCTCGCAAGAGCGTGTTGGAGTAGCGAGAATAGCCACGTCAACATCCTTGAGTTCCTTGATGTCCTTCACAACATCATACTGAGCGAGTTCTGCTGGCTTGTTTTCTGCTCCATTACGACGAACTACACCTGCGATCTCGAAGTCTTCAGAAGCCTCGAGTGCTTCAATGGTAAACTTACCAATGTTGCCGTAACCTACTACGGCTGCACGAATCTTTTTCATTTGCTTGGTTATTTAGTTTTTGGTTTTTTGTATTCAGTTATTGGTTGCTGATTATGCTGTAAACAGAATATTGGTTGTTAATATAATAATGTGTAACAGATTTTTTTCCAAATTTCGGGCACAAAGTTAGAAAAAGTTTTTTTTATATGATAATTTATTTGTAATTTTGTCACCGAAAATTAGCATAAACTTACAAATTGTAATCATTTTTATGGCAATTATTAAAGAATACAAGGGTTTAAAGCCCAAATATGGCGCAGAATGTTACTTCTCTGAGAATGCCGCAATCGTTGGTGAAGTCACCATGGGAGACGAATGTTCAATCTGGTTTGGAGCCACCGTCCGCGGTGATGTTGCCCCTGTCACTATGGGTAACAGGGTAAACGTACAGGACGGCGCAGTTGTTCACGTTACTAACACTACAGGACCAACCATCATAGAAGATGACGTTTCGATAGGTCACAACGCAACCGTTCATGCCTGCACGCTCAAGAAGGGCTGTCTCATCGGCATGGGAGCAACTGTTCTGGACAAGGTTGTGGTGGGTGAAGGTGCCATCGTGGCTGCTGGCGCCCTCGTTCTCGGCGGCACGCAGATAGGCGACCACGAAATATGGGGCGGTGTGCCAGCTAAGTTCCTGAAGAAAACCGCACCTAATCAGGCAGAAAGCTTTGCCGCTCACTACGTAGAATATTCAAAAGAATATCTTAAAACAGAACAAAACTAACTGTCAAAACTCCCCTTTTGCTGTAGTATTTTATGGCATATTTGAAGAAATAAAGCAAAAAATGGTCTGAAAATTTGCTCATATCAAACAAAAGCCGTAACTTTGCACCCGAATAAACACGAAAAACAATATAGGGATCGCTGCTTTCAAAGGTAGCGATTCCTAAATTTTTTTCTCCTTAAACAGAAAACATTAAAAAATAAAGATTGGCATTTTGATGAATCTTTTTGAATCATCAAATCGTCCAATCGTCAAATGAAACTATGGCATACATGTCACAAGAAGGCTACGACAAGCTCGTAGCAGAACTCGCTCGCCTGGAAGGAACTGAGCGCAAGAAGGCTTCGGCTGCTATTGCAGAGGCCAGAGATAAGGGAGACCTTAGTGAGAACAGCGAATATGAGGCTGCAAAGGAAGCTCAGGCTCACCTTGAGGACAAAATCAATCAGATTAAGATGACTCTTGCTGACGCTAAGATTGTGGATATGAGTCGTCTCTCTGCTGATTCTGTACAGATCATGACCACTGTTGGACTTACAAACATGGCCAACAATGCGAAGATGAAATACACTATCGTCAGCGAAAGCGAGGCAAACCTCCGCGAGGGCAAAATATCTATTCAGACACCTATCGCTCAGGGATTGCTCAACAAGAAGGTTGGCGATGAAGTAGAAATCACCATCCCACGCGGCACTATCAAGCTCCGTATCGACTCAATCTCTCTTGACTAAATTCCGAACTATGGGCATTTTCGCTAAAATCGCTGCTGGCGAGATTCCAAGCTACAAGGTAGCCGAGAACGAAAAATATTACGCATTCCTTGACATCAACCCGCTCAAGGAGGGTCATACGCTCATCATTCCTCGTCGTGAGGAAGACTACTTCTTTGACCTTGACGACATTGAGCTCGCTGAGATCATAGTCTTTGCCAAGCGCGTTGCTGACGCTATCAAGAAGGCATTTCCATGCAAGAAGGTAGGAATGGCTGTGCTGGGACTTGAAGTGCCTCACGCTCACATCCATCTCGTGCCTATGCAGAACGAAGGCGACATAAACTTCGCTAACGAGAAACTCAAGCTTTCAGAGGAGCAGTTCAAGGCAATAGCAGAGAAGATTCAGAAGGAACTTTAAGGGAATGCTGAATGCATTCACGCCTTAATCCAAATGTAGGGCGAAGATTTCCGAGCAGCGATTCAACTGTAGGGCGAGGATTTCCGAGCAGCGATCCAGGTTTTATACAGCGAATCGGCTCGGAAATCCTCGCCCTACTATTATTAAGGATTATACGACCGAACAAGGTTTTTTAATCATTTTTTCATGTACCTACAAAAAAATACCTGACAATGATGTGTCTTCACGACAGAACATTGCCAGGGTTTAAAAAAGAAAGAGAGAGAGTATATTCTGAGTGCAAAGGTAAAACTTTTTTGCTTTCCACCAAAGAAAATTGCAAGAAAAACGAAAAAATAGTCACTTTTTCTTCATTTTTCGTCAAAATCTAAGTAATTTTGCAGCGAAAATGGGCAAAAACATGCAAATTTATAATGATAAAAAATGTTTTAACCTGAAATAAAAAACTAAAGAGGTCTTCGTGTTGACCTGAGGAACGAGGGTCAATTTGAAGACCGAGTTGTACGGAACGGGCGATGAGTATCTATGGGGATTAACCACGGTTTTGACCATGATATCGTATCGTCACCAATGAAGAAATGAAGCTGGACGTGTGACGAAAAGCCGTCCGTTCATGATAAAATCGGTTGGGAAACCATCCGAAAGCGATCTTTGAAACACTGAAACTGTCACGTATTG
>JAZRYU010000079.1:0-17049 GCA_045600885.1 Prevotella sp. | reverse complement strand
CTTACTTGCATGGTACTGCAAAGCTAATCACTTTTTTTCAAATATCCAAATCCTTTTCGAGTAATCTTCCAATCGACTGAGATAGACAGCACTCACTGTTATATCGTGCCTTTGTTTTCGGTTTCATCGAAAAGTTTGCTGCAAATATACGAATTATTTCATTATCAACAAAATAAAACGGGGAAAAATGGCAAATAAAAAGAAAAGCCATTACGCTTGCAGGGGCGTAAGACAGATGGATGTATGTAGGGGTAGGTTGCCTTTTTTTGTTTTTAGAAAGCGAAAAAGAAGAAATGGGGGGATATCCTGTGGATTGTATCTACTGCAAAATGCAACGAGGGCATGCCGTTTTGTGCGACATGCCCTCGTGATCGGTTTATATTGGTAAAAGCGATAATTACTTAGTAAGTATCTTCTTACCGTCCTTGATAACGATGCCCTTGAAACCATTGTCAACGCGCTGACCGGCGAGGTTGTAAGTGCCAGTTGCGTGGTTCTTGTTGACAGTAACGCTGTTGATGCTAAGAGGAGCTTCATCAGCGTCGCACTGCTCCTTAGTGTAGTCGCCCTGAAGAACGTAGATAGGCTCAAGAGAAGTGTAGCCACGACCTACGATGTAGAGCTTGCAGCCACGACCTGTTACACCAGCTGGGAGTGGATCGCACTGTGGCTGGATGACAACGATAGGGTTGAAGTCATCATTATCGTGCCACAAAGAGTCGTCAACCTTATAGCCTGTCAACCATTCTGGATAGTCCATGCCTGGGAATACGTCGAGGTAGTAGTGCTCATTGCCGTCTTCGTCGAACCAAGGTGTAGCAGTATTAGCCTGAACAGCTTCAAAGCTTGGGTATCCTGCATTTGTGTATGTCTGACCGTCAGCAGAAACCTTGATAATGTTGAAGTTCTCAATTTTCTCATTGCCATTAGCAGCATTTTCCCAAACGATAGCCTTGTCGAAGATTGCGTTGAATGTGATAGGTGCTGAGGCATAACGCTTTTCGCCGAAGCTGATAGAGAATGCCAGGTTTTCCTGTGGGTTGCTCTCGTTGTAAACGAGGTTTCGTCCTATGCTTGTAGGCATAACCTCGTTGTCGTTAGGACTGCCGAAGAATCCGAGATCCATGTGCTCACTGTAGAGTATGTATAGATCAAACGCCTTGTCGAGGACAAATGGTGTTGCAACCATTTCGCCTGTAAGTGGGTCTTCTTCCTTGTTTGAGAATACAGCGCTATAGCTTGTAATAGTCTCACCTTCCTGTGATGTGAACTTTTCCAGAAGAACGAGGTCTTCCTTCTTACAAGTAAGAACTGCCATTTCGTTATCTTCCTCGTCAGTGATAATCATCTTGATTTCCTCGCCCTCAGGAAGAGGATTGTTTCCGTATGTGAGTGCCTGTACGTGGATGTCCTCTACATACATTGGAGATGCTGGGCATGCGAAACTCTCTGCGTAACCGTAGCAACGGTATGTGGTACCCTCGTCTTCAAGAGAACCTGGGCCGAAGATGAACTTGCTGTCAAAATAGCCTACGCCATAGTATGAAGGAACAACGTGTGGGTCAGCGAAAGAAAGAGGAGAGATAGATGTTCTTGGATAGATGTATGCTATCTTCTGTCCCTGATTCTTGTAGCTGTCGCTGATGAGCTCAGAATAGTTGAAAGACTTAGCCAAAAGACCTGAACCAGACTTGAGGGTGTAAGATGGCATGTAGTAACCTGCCTCTACGCTAAGCACCAGATTGTTAAATTCATCACTGATTTCTGTATAGTCAGTATCATTGATGAACCACTTTGTTGAGGCAGGCTTAGTTGACTTGTTGAAAGCAGCGAAGTTTGTGAATGCTGGTGGTACGATGTATGACGCGTAATAACCACGACCTTCCTTGTCCCATCCGTAGTATGGAACACCTGCCTGGAACTGATACCAGACACCGTTGGCAATAGACTTCTTCATTTCCTGCTGCTTTTCAGCAGAAACCTTAGTGAGTACAGCCTGCTGTGGTGCGCGCTGTGGCATAGGCATCTTAGCCATGTCCATTTCCAATGTAGCGTCCTTCTGAAGGAGCTGAGCGCTTGCTGTCAAACCTGTGAGGGCAACAGCTGCGAGAAGTAAAAGTTTTCTCATGAGTTGATTGGATTAATTATATGTTTTTATTATTTGTTATTCAATATTACTGCTGATTGTTCATCTTGTCAGCAGGGTAGGTGATAGGCATTGTGAACGACTTGTCACCGTCAGTAAGACTAACCTCAGTGATGCAGAGCTTCATGTCAGCAGGATTCTCCACCGTATAAGAACCAGCGAAAGCCTTGATGAAGGTCTCGCATTCTGGGATGTTCTTGAGAATAGTCTCGCCAGCAGTAGTAAGAGGAGCTACGTAAGAGATGACCACCTTGTCGCCCTGAAGCTCCATGTTGTAGGTGAAATACTGTGTAACGTAAGCACCTGTTTTTGGCTTATAGCGGAGAGTGAGGGTGCAATTTGCGTTGTCTGTAGCTCTGTCTGTAGAGAGAACAGACTCACCGATAGTATAGCCCTTAGCCTTGAAGGCGTTAAGCATATCGTTATAGATTGCGCTGAAAGAGCTGCTCATCTTGCTGGTCTGAGAAAGCTTAAGTGACTTAATCTCCTCCTGAACCATGCCCTGACCGAGGAAAGTGGCCATGTCTGGGCAGGTAATCTTACCATAGCCGTTTGTTCCGACGAATGCGCTCTGGGCAGCATCGTAGATAAAGTCCTTCTCAGACTTAGTGCTGTCAGAATTCAAGAACTCCTTGTTGAAACGGAGGATATAATTTCCGTTGTATTTTGCAAGGATGTATGAGTTCGTTTTTGCGTAGAACGTAGCGTCCTTTCCGAAAGGATAGTACTGTGGTGTCTCGGAGCTCATGTTATCGAGACGGAAGATGTTATCACCAAATCGGAGAACATTGTAGTTCTTCTGAGCGTCAGGGAATGTCTCCTTGCGCTTGTTTACGCAGTCCAGGAGATAGTCCTTCAGGGTAACATCCTCGTCGATCATCTTGAGGCGGCTCTTCAGACCACGCTTCTTTCCGCGAAGAGAGATGACAGAGTCTGGGTTTTCGTCCTTGTCGTAAACGAAGCAGAACTCATAGTCGCCACCGTAGCCTTCTCCGTCGTTGTATGGGTCGGAGAACATGTGGATGAGTTCGTTGTAGGAGTTGAACGTCAGCGTAGGACCATTGTCAGCAATGATGTCCCAGAGAGACACATCTGTGCCGACTGCGTTAAATGTGCTGTTATATCCTGCAACTTCCACGCTGCCGTTCTTGTCAAAGCGAAGTGCATAGAGCACAGCACCGTCGTCGGCGCTCTTTGTTGGATAGAACTCAAAAGCCCATCCGTGAGGAGACGCTGTCAGCAGATTAGAGTACTTGACCTGAGTGGCGTTAAGACGCTCAGCAGCGCTTTTGTCGAAGATGTCGTCCATCTCGTTGCTGCAGCTTGTCATTGAAGCGAGTGCTGCAGAAGCGATTAGTATAGTAGAAAGAATCTTTTTCATGTTGTAATCTTACGGATTAATGTGTGTGCCACTTAGAAATTGTAGGTTTCAAGATTTCGTAGGAGTTCATGGATGTCATCCTTGATCTTGTTCTTCGGACTGCCGGCTTCATTAAGGATGAAGTTGCCATGCTCGTCCGTGTAGTAGCATCTGCGGTTGATCTCGTTGCGGATGGCGTCGATGTCAATATTGTAGTTAGTCGTCATGTACTCCTTGAGGATGCGGAACTTCTCCATGATCTGCTTGTAGCCACCTTCTGATTCATAGATGAGCTTGCCTTCAGAGTCTGTTATAGCGTGAGCATACTGCTCGTCGTCTTCAACAGATTCGCGACGGATAATCTTGCGGATAACAGTACATTTGTCGTCGTTGCGCTGAGAGATAGACTTGAGGTAGCCGATAGAGTCTATGCCTTCCTCCTCTGTGTTTGAGCGGAGTAACGACCAGTAGCTGTATTTCACGTCAACCTCTTCCCATCCGAACTTGGAAGTGTTGAGGCGATCCTGCCACTCTTTGTCGGTAGAAGTGACGTACTGAGCGAAGAGCTCTACGAAGTCATCCTCGTAGTTGTTACGAGAATACTGAGTGATGTAGCCCTGACCGAGAGCGACAGAGTCGGAAGTCTCCTGCCATGAAAGAGCGTCATAAGTACCAGCTGTAATGATACGGTAGTCGGTTGGCACAACGTACTTAGAACAGAGCTGGTGACCGAACTCGTGGTGCATGGTATGGAAGAAATACTCGTTGCTGTAAGCAAGGTCGTTGACGTCGAGAGTGTTAGTCTTGAAGAACTGAATCTTCACACCGCCGGCAGCCTCACCGAGAGTCTCAGTACCTGTGCTGACATTCAGCGACTTGGAACCGATGAGGTGGATGATGCGTGGAGCGTATTTCTTGAGGAAGAAGTCGCCGTTAGGGATTATCTCGCGATAGACATCAAGCCAAAGGTACTTGGTGAGCACTGCCATTTCCTTGCTCTTCTGGTAAGTGGTAGGCACGAGGTTCTTCTGGACGTCGGTAGAGACATCCTCCATCTTGTATTTGAACTCAAGGTTATATGGCTCCAAGAAACACTTCTTGCAGAAAGAGTCAAGCGGAGCAGTATATGAATTCTTGTCTATGATGTTTGGGCGAATCTCAAAGATTGATTCTCCCAGTTCGTCCTCTGAGCATGAAGAAATGCTGCTCATGCCTGCGATGGCAAGCAGTGAGAGGGCGATAAATTGGAATGTTTTCTTCATATTATAAGAGAGCTTGGTTTAATCTTCAACTTTTGTCTGTGAATTACTTGCTGACTCGTAAGAGCCGGTCTGAGAGTCAGTGCTTGTGGCAGGCTTGTTGCCTAATGAAGAACCGAGACCTGCTGCGAGACATTCCTGAGGAACCTCGATAGCGCGGCGCTTGTCGAGAGCTGTGAGAGTGACAGTCGTCATACCGCCTTCACCATCAGAGATGTTGTGAGAGTATTCTACGCCCCAGCGCTTGAGATCCCAGAAGCGGAAACCTTCCTGAACAGTCTCGTAGCGACGGAACTCGTTAAGGCAGTTCATGATTGGAAGCTGCTCAGCTGTGAGGGTAGGGTATGAAGAAGACATTGTCTGGAAACCGTTGTTCCAAGTGTCAAGAGTCTTGCAGTTAGGGTTTGTAGGAATATTAAACCAACGCTTGATCATAGCTTCTGTAAGAGGATCCATGCCGCCGTTAGCCTTATAGATCTTTGCATTATCGTCAGACATTGTCTGGCGGGAATTGTCCCATGCGATGAGATCCTGAATAGCCTCAGCGTTGTGACCGAGCATCAGGTGAGCCTCAGCTCGCTCAAGGAGGAGAAGGTTTGCTGTGAACTCACGACGTATAATGTGAGCATAACCGATTCCGGCAATCTTGTCGCTGTACTCAAACTCCTCGCCGCATTTCAAAGTGAAGAATCCATAGTCAATCTTACCACGGTAGTAGAGTGCACCTGTAGTGATGGCGTGTGGGTGGGCTGACCAGCGCCAGTTTACACCAGTGCGGTAGTAAATCTCACGGAGTGGTATTCCCGAAAGACCATAACGCTGACCAGCAAGACGGCGATAAGAAGCAGAGTATGTTCCGAGAAGCATGAGGTTGTTGCGGTCATACGGACTCTGCCAGCGCTTGATGTAGTCTTCAGCCATTGTGTTGCCATCAAATACAGAGAAGTCAGCGAGCTTGTCTGAGATGGAGCTGATATCGTCGCCAAGTACAGCATTTGCGTGCTCGATAACCTTCTCATAGTTGCGAGCAAAAAGGTAGATACGTGCTGCAAGAGCGTGAGCGGCGCGAGTGTTGAAGCGCCATGCTGGCTTTGTGCAGTTAATGTCCTCCATATACTTGAGACCTTCCTCAAGATCGGCGAGAATCTCCTTGTAAGTGTCAGCAACATTTCCGCGGTCATAGTGAACGAGCACCTTGTCTTCTGGAATCTTCACGTAAGGCACGCCGACATCATTCTTTGAGTTGGTCATGTCGCGGAAAGCAGGAGAGAACATGTTCACGAGAATGAAATGGTCAAAGGCACGGATGAGGAAAGCCTCGGCACGTGCAGCCTTCATTTCGCGAGAAAGACCGTCGATTTTAGCCTCAAGGGAAGTGGCTTCTGCGCCAGAAACGTCTGATAAGCGGACGTTGCAGTCGAAGCCCTCGCGCTGGCTGAGAGAAACGAGCAGCTGGTTGATCTGTGCAATAGAAGCATAGTAGCCTGACCAGATGACTGTAGGAGAGTCGCTTGAAGTGGAAGACTTTACTGGTTCGAAGGCAAAGATTTCATTATCCATGCGTTCTGAAGGCTGCAAGTTGAAGTGTTGCGGCTTTTGGCTGTCGCTTTCCTTTGCAGGCTCGTGTGGCGCATTGTTGTCAATATAGTTGTCGCTTGAGAGCTCTGCTATCCATCCGTAGTTAGCTGTAGGATATGAGCCGCGAAGGAGCGCAACGATCTGTTCTTCTGTCATATTTGTAGAATCTACGCGCTCGTTCGGATTCTTGTCGAGGAAGTCATCACAGCTTGCAGCGAGAAGAACAAATGCTGATATTGCTATATATTTGAATAGTTTCATTGTGTTCTATATTATATATAATAATGTGTAAGGATTAGATGCCCAGACGCAGAGTGAATGTGAACTGCTTAGACATTGGAGTAGCCACACCACCGGCATTTACGAACTCAGGGTCCTGACCGTTGAGCTTCTTGTCTGCATAGATGAGCCAGAGGTTTGTAGCATCAAGCTTGAGGGCTGCGGTAGAGAGTCCGAGCCATCTTGTCACACTCTGTGGCAGATCGTATGTGAGCGAAACGTCCTTCAGACGGATGAAGCCGCCGTCAGCCACGCGTGCAGTTGAGTAGTTGTAGGCATTGTATGCGTAAGAGAGTGTGTTCATTGTAGCAGCCTGACGGTAAGAAGCGATTACAGGAATGTCTGTGTATCGCTCGTCGCCAGACTCTATCCAGCGGTTCTTGAAGTCCTTTGGCATAGCGCTTTGGTCGCTGTATCCAACGCTGAATGCAGGGTCAAGACGAAGCTTGTTGCCGAATGCGTAAGTGATGAACACGTTGAGTCGCCAATTCTTCCAAGAGAGTGTGTTGTTCAGACCACCAGTATAAACTGGCTCTGTCGGACCTTCATAAACAAGGTGGTCAAGCTTCTCGTATTCCTGGAAGTTGATGTTGGTAGTAGTAACCTCGCCATTTTCGTTGATAATCTGCGGAATACCCTGGTCGTTGAGTCCTACGAATGGAATAGAGAACATAGCTGAGTGAGCGTAGCCCTCGCGGAAGTGTGAACCGGAAATACCAGTACAGAGCTGGAGCAGAGTAGAGCGAGACTTGAGGTCAGTAATCTTGTTGTTTGTCCAAGAGAATGTGAAGTCTGTTGACCAACGGAATGGGCTTCTTGGAGAGAGGTTCTGAGTAGATAGAGTAGCCTCGAAACCCTTTGAGCGCATTGTTGCAACATTAGCATACTTACTAATCACACCGCCGGCACCTTCTGTCTGGATTATACCGATAAGGTCGAAGTTGTTGCGGAAGTAAACTTCTGCATCGAGATTGATGCGGTTATTGAGGAAACCTGCACTCACACCGACGTTAAACTCATGCTTCTTCTCGTAAGTAAGCTCTGTGTTTGCAATGTTAGAGAGGTCAATGGCATTCTCTACCTGATCGCCCTGAGGACGCCAGATCTGGTAAGGGTAGAGGATAGGGAGAGCGTTAGAGGCAACGCTTGGACCAGCATCAGCTGTCAAAGAGTAAGAAGAGCGGAACTTGAGGAAAGAGAACCAGTTGTTGTGCTCGTTAGCCCAGTTGCGGAACCATGTTTCCTCATGTACATTCCATGCAGCACCAACGTTCCATGTAGGAAGCCAGCGTGACTTACGAGCCTTACCAAGACGGTTGCTACCCTCGTAGCGACCAGTGAGGTTCAGGGTATAACGTCCCTTGTAGCCGTAAGTAGCAGTAACATAGTAGGCAAGGCTGCGCTCCCACTGCTTAGAGAAAGAGCTAAGCGTAGTACCTTCTTCCTTAGCCTGCTTGTAGAATTCAGGAGTGATGGTGATAAGGCGTGAGTTGTCGTAGTCAACACCGTAGTCAGAGTGGAAAATCTGCTCTGCCTCACTGCTGGAAACGTCCATACCGAGCATGAAGTTTACGATGTGAGTGTCGTTCCATGCGTTGTTATACTCAGCGGTAGCACGGAAGTCCAACTGATTCATAGTATAGTCAGTACGCTTGTAGATACCGCCTGTAGGCATTACAGAGATTGGGTCAGCATTGTCCTTGTCCGGATCCTTGTAGAGGTAAGAGTTGCTGTACATGATAGCCGGATTGTCAACACCTGCACGATAAGCTTCAGCCATGTTAGAGTGGTTGAGGATATAGTGCTCATTGGAAGAACGGTATGTACGGTAAGAACCGAGAGCATGCAAAGCCATACCGAAGAAAGGCTTGTATGTCAACTCAGCCTGGTAGCGCATGTCAAGCACGTTGAGGTCAATGTAGTTGTTGTTGAGCTCGTCGAAGATGTTGAAAGGCGCATAGTTTCTTGTGTAAACATCTTTTGGGTCAAGAGTGCGTGATGTGTTCAGACAGAAAGAGAAAGGGTTGATGTCGAACGAACGGTTCACGGCACCAGACACAACGTCGGTCTCGCGGGAGAGTGTACCCGGAGCAGCCTGCTTACGGTAGCTGGCGTTAGAGAGGATGAGAGCAGTGAGCTTCTTGGAGAGGTTGAACTGCGCATTCATGTTTGCAGTGAAACGTTCCACCTTGCTGTCTGCTGTCCATCCTGGGTCATTAAGGAAAGAAACAGAACCGTAGAGGCTTGCCTTGTCAGAACCAGTAGAAATGCTGACAGAGTGGTTCTGCATCACATTGTCCTTGAACAGAAGATCGAACCAGTCTGTGTTGCGATATTCTGCTTCGCGAAGGTAGCCGTTCATTGCAGCCTCTGTGTTGGCAAGACCAAACTGTCCCTTTGTCTCATCGTAGTTTGCCATGAGTCGGTACATACGACCGTAGATACCTGAAGAAGAAGAGTTTGCGAGGTTCTCAAACTCGAGCCAGCCCTTTGCCGCCATTTCCTTGTAGATACCCATCTGCTCCTGAGAGTTACAGATGTTGAACTGTGAGTACTGTGGCTTGAGGCGGTAAGTGAGTTCGCCTGTATAGTTGATTGTAGAGCGTCCTGCCTTACCACGCTTTGTGGTGATGACAACAACACCCGCCATAGCCTTTGCACCATAGATGGAAGTGGCAGAACCGTCCTTCAGGATCTGGAATGACTCGATGTCGTCGGCAGAAAGACCTGCGATAGCGTTAGAGATAAGGGTTACGGCATCACCAGAAGAAAGGTCGTCAGCACTTACGTCCACGGCATCCTGCTGGATAACGCCATCAATCACCCACAGCGGCTTAGAGTTACCATAGATGGAAGTGGCACCACGCACACGGATTTTTGGCGCAGTACCGAAAGTACCAGACACATTCTGTACCGATACGCCGGCAACACGACCTTCAAGAGCACGGGAAACGTCGGCAACACCACTGAGTTTTGCCTTCTCTCCATCCACTTTGGCTGTGGCACCGGTGAAGAGACGCTTGTCCATCTTCTGCATACCAGTGACAACAACCTCCTCAAGGTTTGTTGAATTAGGCTTAAGCTCGACCTTCATGCCGTCTTTAGCCTTAACAGTCACTTTGTCGTAACCGATGTAAGAGACTTCCAGCATCTTGCCGACAGCATTGTTCAGGTTGAAGTTACCGTCAATGTCTGTGGCAATACCTTCTTTCGTTCCCTTGATCATCACGGATGCGCCAATGACAGGCTCTCCGTTTTCGTCAATCACCGTACCCTTTACCGACTGTGCAACGGCGTCTCCGGCACAGAGAAGCAGGGCGGTAATTACTGTAAATAAGAACTTTTTTAGCATTATGATTTGTTTTTTTATTTCCTTTGCATGCGCAAAATACATACACGCTTATTGCAATTACGGGCGCAAAGTTAACAAAAATTTACAAAATCAAAGACTTTTTGAAGGTTTTTCAGGCTTTTTGAACTCTTTTTGCTATATAATGGAGTCAATATGCTAACTTTATGTAACAGAGTACAATGTTTTCAGACTCTCTGTCTTGCAAAGAAAAACGGAATTTCGTCCTCAGAGCACCTTCCGATTACGTTAGCTTTCTCGGATATTGGAAGGCTATTGCGAGGATGAGGATTATTGCCAAAACGAAGACGTAATAAAGATGTGGCAGAATTTCCAACGGACTGAGCTTCACGAGTGCTGCTGCCATCAGCATCTGAGCACCGTAAGGAAGTACGCCTTGGATTATGCAAGACGAAGTGTCCATGATGGATGCTGTGCGGCGAGGGTCGATGTTGAGTCGCTGAGAGATCTGTCGGATTATGTCGGACGTCGTGATAAGCGTGATGGTGTTGTTCGCTGTGCAGAGGTTAACGAGCCAGATAAACAACATTATCGAATATTCAGCACTGCGCTTTGATGACACCTTCCGGAGTATCTTCTCCACAATATATTCTATGCCGCCAAGGTGTTTTATTATACCCATTATGCCGCTTGCCAATAATACGACAATGATCAGTTCGCCCATGCCGAGGATACCTTCGCCGGCAGCCTTGCTCCATTCCATGAATGAAAGAGATCCTGTAGCTGTGGCAATGGCAAACGATACCACGATGCCCAGTGAGAGTACGAGGATGACGTTCAGACCGCAGATGGCGGTGATGATAACCAAGAGGTAGGGGATGATTGTGAGCCATTCCACTGCCGGAACATTTCCTGCCGAGTCATACTCCATTCCTATTATGAAATATAGTATGCAGGAGATTAGTGCAGCAGGAAGAGCGATGTATATGTTTGCCTTGAACTTGTCGTCCAGTTTGCAGCCCTGGGATGTTGTCGCAATGATGGTGGTGTCTGATATAAACGACAGATTATCACCGAAATACGCACCGCCGACAATTATTGCTGTCATCATCCCTATCGGCATTCCGATGCTCTCGCCGAGTCCCGTTGCTATAGGCACCAGAGTGACAATCGTTCCTACACTCGTTCCCACGCTCATGCTTACCAGACAGGCAGCGATGAACATGCTCACCGGAACAGCCTGACTCGGCAGAATCTGTAATAGCAATCCAACCAATGAGTCTATTGCGCCCATGGATTTCGCCGTGTTGGCAAAGGCTCCAGCAAGGATGAATATCCATATCATCAGCATCGTCGTGCTGTGCATGGCACCTTTGGAAAACAGCTCAATGCGCTCGTTGACCGATTTTCCGCGAATCAGCGACACGGAGTATGCCGCAGCAATTACGAATGCCAAGGTTATAGGCATGGCATAGAAATCGCCAGCCATGATAGAAGATGCGAGATAGACAAGGAGGAATACTAAAATCGGAGAAAGGGCAAGCACGGTAAGGTCTGTTTTTGGTTAAATCAAGCGCAAAATTAATAAAGTTTGGCAAAAGATTGTGTTAATTGTGGCAGAAAAAAGTGTATTCTGTACAAAAAAACGTCTTTTTTGTTATAAATATCGGAATTGTTGGTGGATTTACAATTATTATTTTTAAATTTGCACACGATTTAACCCTAACTTATTATACTAATCAAATAACTAACCATAAAGATGAAAAAACAGATTTTACTATCGGCTTTCGTTTTGGCGGTGGGTGCTCAGTCGGCATTCGCACAGTATCCAAAGGAACCAAAAGAGGTTCAGGAAGCTGTAAAGGTGATGATGGACGGTGCGCGCGCTCATTCTGACAGTGCATGGGCAGTGGCTCTTCCTATTGTTGAGGCTGAGGCACGCCAGGGAAAACCGTATATTCCTTCTGCAAAGCGTCCTACAGACCTTCCTCAGGCTGATATCCCTTCTTTCCCAGGTGCTGAGGGCGGCGGTATGTATTCTTTCGGCGGTCGTGGCGGAAAGGTTATCACTGTTACAAACCTCAATGATGACGGTGTTGGTTCACTCCGTTGGGCTTGCGAGCAGGGCGGTGCACGAATCGTCGTGTTCAACGTCAGCGGTACTATCGTACTCAAGACTCCGCTTATCATCCGTGCTCCTTATATCACTATCGCTGGTCAGACAGCTCCAGGTGAAGGTGTTCAGGTTAGTGGCGAGTCAATGTGGGTAGATACTCACGATGTAGTTGTACGCCACATGCGCTTCCGCCGTGGAGATAAGAACGTAGGTCGTCGCGATGATACTTTCGGTGGTAATCCAGTGGGCAACATCATGCTCGACCACCTCTCTTGCTCTTTCGGTCTCGATGAGAATCTCTCATTCTATCGCCACATGTATTCTCCTGGACCAACATATCCTGAGACAAAGATCCCAACAGTGAACGTAACCATCCAGAACACAATCTCTGCAAAGGGTCTTGACACATGGAACCACGCTTTCGGTTCTACGCTCGGCGGTGAGAACTGTGCTTTCGTTCGCAACCTCTGGTCTTGCAACACAGGCCGTAACCCTTCTATCGGTTGGAATGGTATTTTTAACATGGTGAACAACGTGATCTATAACTGGGTTCACCGCTCTGTTGACGGTGGTGACTGGAGTGCGCTCTATAACATTTATAATAATTACTACAAGCCAGGTCCTGCTACAGGCAAGGGACCTATCCATCACCGCATTCTCAAGCCAGAGGCAGGTCTCTCTCGTAACGATAAGAAGCAGTATGGTCGCGTTTATTGTAGCGGCAATATCATGGAAGGTCATCCTGAGGTAACTGCTGACAACTGGAATGGTGGCGTTCAGATAGAAAGTGAAGAGCGCGTGCCAGAAGAGTACATGGCAGTGATGAAGTGGAACAAGCCATTCCCACATCCTCACTACACGGTAATGACTGCACAGCAGGCTTACGACTATGTCCTCGCTAACGTAGGTGCTACATTCCCTTGCCGTGACAATCTCGACAAGAACATCGTGGAGGAGGTTCGCACAGGAAAGCCATTCTATGCAAAGGATGCAAAGCCAGATACAGAGGCTGACAAGATTGGTTATAAGCGTAAGCTTCCAGCTGACTCTTGGACTATCGGTATCATCACTGACCCACAGCAGGTAGGTGGTATTCCACAGTACGGCAAGTGGCAGTCTTATAAGGACTCTGACGCTGACGGTATGCCAGACGAGTGGGAAAAGGCTAACGGTCTTAACCCTAACGATCCAAGCGATGCCAATGGCGACATCACAGGCGATGGCTATACAAACATTGAGAAGTACATCAACGGTATTCCAACAAATACAAAGATTGACTGGACAGATGTAAAGAATAACTACGACACACTTGACAAGCACGGTCTCGGCGTGAAGAAGTAATTCATATTAAGTAGTAATACAATATCCCCATATTCTGCATTTGTGGAGTATGGGGATTATTGTATTATGACATTTTGTTTGCATTTTTCTTGCAAGATACAAAACAAATGCTTAATTTTGCAGCCGAAAAATAAATAGCCCAAATATGATTAATCTATTCAATATAAAGAAAAGTGGAATAGGACTCCTTTTCCTCTTATCAGCATCCATGATGAATGCCCAAAATAAGCTTACAGTAGAAGATGTGGTAGCATCGAAGAAGTTCAGCACAGCCCGCGTAGATGGAATCCCAGAGTTTCTGGCTGACAAAACGGATTCGCCAAAGAACTACGAACTCACACAGAATAATGTTAAGCCTATTTATCGTCATTCCTATACAGCCAACTACACCGTTAAGGATGTACGTACGGGAAAGGAGATTGCGGTGAAAGGCGACATAAAGATTCCGACAACTTCACCAGATGGTAAGTATCTTGCCTTCGTGCGCGACAATAATATCTATCTGCTTAATCTTCAGGCTCTTTTTGAAGATGGAGATTATGATAAGGCAGAGATAGCCGTAACAAAGGACGGCGAATGGAACAAGGTGATAAATGGTCATGCAGACTGGGTTTATGAAGAGGAATTTGCCCAGACTAGCATGATGGCTTTCACTGCTGACGGCAGCGCGATAGCGTGGGTGAGATTCGACGAGACTGATGTAAAGGAGATGGAACTGCAGTTTCATGACGGTGCCGATAATCCATACCCTCGCATCTATAAGTTCAAATACCCAAAGGCAGGCGAGGACAACGCAAAGGTTTCGCTCTGCACATACGAGATCAGCAGCGGAAAGACTGCCGTGAAGAAACTTGATATAGACAAGGAAGACTATATCCCAGTGGTAAGGACTATCCCTGCTGACAATAGCAACGTGATGGTCTGCACCGTAAATCGTCATCAGGACGAGATGAAACTCTGGAAGGCTGACTGCAAGAGCGAGGCTGCAAGCGTGCTCGCGAAGTTCACTTCAAAGTGCTATCTGCCTGAAGAGGCTGTAACAGACCTTACGCTTTATCCAGACGGCTTCATCGTGCTCAACGATAACGAGGGAGCTATGCAGCCTTTCCTCTATGACTATAGCGGCAAGTTGATTCGTCCGCTGGTAGCGGATAAGTCGATTATCGTAACCGCTTTTTACGGCTATAACTTCCGCACGCAGTCAGCTTATTTCCAGGCTGTTGGCAAGAATCCTACGCAGCGCGTGATCTATAAGGCAGATAAGAAGGGTAAACTGACACAGCTCTCAACGGAAGATGGATGGAACGATGCTATGTTCAGCGACGATTTCAGCCGATACGTACTCTCATACTCTAATCTGACGACTCCTATGAAGACCACTTTCGTTAACGGAAAGAAGCAGAAGGTGGTAGAGGAAAATGCTGCCCTGAAGGAGACGCTGGCTGCTGAGGAACTGCCACAGCGTGAGTTCTTCTATTTCACAACATCTGAGGGTGTTACGCTGAACGGCATAATCTATAAGCCGAAGGACTTTGATCCGAACAAGAAATACCCTGTTATCTTCCATCAGTATAGCGGACCAGGCAGTCAGCAGGTGAAGGACAGCTGGACAACGGGTAGCGTGGCTCGTGGCGGAATGTATGAGGCAATCCTCTGTCAGCATGGCTATATCTGCGTAGTCGTTGACCCACGAGGAACGGGCGGTCGCGGTGCTGATTTCCAGAAACTTACTTATATGACGATGGGGCAGATGGAGAGTCGCGACCAGGTGGAAGCTGCGCTCTACATGGCAAAGCAACCATACGTGGATGCAAGCAAGATGGCTATCTGGGGCTGGAGCTACGGCGGATTCAATACGCTGATGTCGATGAGCGAGGGTCGCAATGTGTTCTCATGCGGAGTTGCCATCGCACCGCCAACATCATGGCGCTTCTACGATTCTGTATATACTGAGCGTTACATGCGTACGCCACAGGAGAATCCTGCGGGCTATGGCGATAACCCAATAGCTCGTGCCGATAAACTCCACGGCAATCTCCTTCTCTGTCACGGACTTTGCGACGATAATGTTCATCCGCAGAACACCTTTGAATATACCACCCAACTCGTTGAGGCTGGCAAGCAGTTTGATATGCACATCTTCACAAACTCAAATCACGGCATATACAACGGCAAGTCGCGTCAGTT
This sequence comes from Prevotella sp., assembly GCA_045600885.1. Taxonomy (GTDB): domain Bacteria; phylum Bacteroidota; class Bacteroidia; order Bacteroidales; family Bacteroidaceae; genus Prevotella. Next base: position 1,473 of record JAZRYU010000079.1, on the reverse strand, counting down.
CCTCTTGCAGAAGGTGCTGAATTTCTTTGACGAGCAGTTGAAATAAAAACGATAGACAAACTATTTGTAGGTGTCTAAAACACGGGCTTCACGAGTTTCACTATTCTCAATAAAACTAGTGTCACTATAAATCCCGATTGCGGAAAAAACTTGTGTAACTTGTGCAACTCGCGTTTTAATTTCAACAGCATGGTAACACGAGTCCAAGTGTATGTCTAAAACACGGGCTTCACGAGTTTCATTAGTCTCAATAAAACTTGTGTCACTATAAATTCCGATTGCGGAAAAAACTTGTGTAACTTGTGCAACTCGTGTTTTAATTTCAACAGCATGGTAACACGAGTCTCTGTAGGGCGAGGATTTTTGAGCCGCTTCGCGTAATAAAACCTTAATCGCGGCTCGGAAATCCTCGCCCTACAATTTTTTTGGGAGAAAAGTGGTCTTATATCAGTTTACGTATAAGTTCCTCCAAGTCTTTAAGGAACAGCATGTTAGGGCCGTCGCTAAGGGCTTCTTCCGGATTAGGGTGAACCTCAAAGAAATATCCGTTTGCCCCGAATGCTTTGGCTGCTAACGCCATAGCAGGGACAAACTCACGGTTACCGCCCGTCTTGCCGCCGGCAGCTCCTGGTCGCTGAACGCTGTGGGTGCAGTCCATGATAACTGTGTCCGTATATTTCTTCATGTCGGCAATATTACGGAAATCCACAGCGAGGTTGTTGTAGCCGTAGATGTTTCCGCGTTCAGTGAGCCAAACATTGTTGTTACCCGACTCGCGCACTTTCTCTACAGGATATTTCATGTCGTCGCCTGAGAGGAATTGCGCCTTTTTAATATTGACTATCTTGCCCGTTCTTGCCGCAGCTACGAGCAGGTCGGTCTGGCGGCAGAGGAAAGCTGGAATCTGCAGCACGTCAGCCACTTCCGCCGCAGGAGCCGCTTGGTAGCTTTCGTGGATGTCGGTGAGTATTCTGAGACCGTACTTCGACTTTATATCTCCAAGCATCTGCAGTCCTTTCTCCAGTCCTGGACCACGAAAAGATGATAGCGATGTGCGGTTAGCCTTGTCAAACGATGCCTTGAAGATGATGTCTGTGCCGAGGTGATTATTTGTTCTCACGAGTTCCTGAGCAACGGTCTCAAGACATTCCATAGACTCTATAACGCAAGGGCCAGCGATGAATATGTTGCCCTTCAAGCTCCCCGAAGGGGAGATGTTATTTGTATTGTTGGATGAAGAATTCATATATATACATATATAGATAGATTTAATGGTGTCCGGTAAATGTATGTAACATATTGAATAACATGTATTTCAAGCAGGTTAAGCCCTATGACTTGATATTTTAACAGAAAATAGGGCTTTAATGTTTACTTTATCGCTACTTTGGAAGCCCTTGGAAAACTCCTGACGGAGAAAACCCCTTAACGGAGAAAACAAAAACAAAGAAAACTCACCGCGGAATTGTTTTC
>JAZRYU010000078.1:0-5464 GCA_045600885.1 Prevotella sp. | reverse complement strand
CATCAATAAATACTACCCAACGGTGTGGAGATTTCTTGATGAACCAACGGCATGTCCTTTCATTGTCGCAAGAAGAATCATGTACCTTTGCAACATAATTTTATCAATCCCAAGAAGTAGATGAACAGTTTCCTGATTATTCCAGGTTGTCTTTCTTCAAAGACGGAATCTTCAGTTAAAAGAAAAAATGATCGTAAAGAGGGGAGGGCAAGCATTTGATCATCCACTTTAGCAGAAAAACGTGAAAGTTGGGAAACAACAAAAATGCTTTATGTAAACGATAGTCGTTAAGTTTAGGTTTATGATTCCTCATGTATATATACATGCCACATTAAACCTATTTGTTAAACCTGATTTGAACGAAATGTAAGTTTACTATTCCTTATATATATAAGAACAACTAAACTTAAACCTAAACTCAATGATTCAGAATTGGGTTGCTTTTTCTTTTTACTGAAACGAATTTTGCTATGTCAACCCTAATTTATATCAATAAATAGACCTATTTTGCACGAAAAACGAGAAAACTACTCGTTAAATTTGGATGAATGGGCAATATTCCTTAATTTTGCAAGCAAAATTTGCAGAACGTGTTTATAAAATAGGCAGAATATGCCATAACGTGATGCAATAATAACTTAAATTAGAAAGAAATCAATATGACGTAGATATATAATAAAGATAATTAGTGAATATCGTTGCGATAGGAACGCGGAGGCAGAACGTGCTGTTCAAGTATGTAATGTTTCCCAAATGTTTCCCGAAACAGATACATCCCACTGATTTTCAGTCTTCGTTAGCCGCCGCGCAGGGCGCTCTCGAACAGGAATAAGACGTCAAAAATCATAAATTAAAAAACGCAAATGTCTGTTTCTTAGGCATTTGCGTTTTTTTTAGTACTCTTTAAAAACGTGTTTTTAGTGTAAGACGTTTTGAATTTCTTATATGCCTGAATAACAGGCTGTTGTGTTTTGCAAAAATCCCATTCTGTGTGCCTATCGGACAATTCTCATCGAGTTTGTTTACCAAATTTTGCCCCTGTTTACCAAAATTTGAGTGCTGTTATGCTGCTTATATTATATGAATACGCGCTATTGCGTACAATCATATTTATATTCGTTCCGTCATTCATGGGCAACGATGGCGCAGAATGGTTGTGGTGCATCTCTGTGCGAAATCGACTTTGTGCTTAATCATTCCACCAATAAAATGGCAAGAGTATATACTATGATTGATTTCTCGCCAGCGTGGGCACTTAATGACAAAGTCATTGATTACATCTTCTTTAGCACTAAAGAACCAGGAAACACTGACGAGACAGATGGTTCTTTCGAGAGAATTTCTAAATACAACCTGATAAGAGGAGAGTTGTTCATTGGTGGTAACTGTGTTTCTACAATAGAAGATACCGGATTTACTAATGTTGATCAAGTCATAACATTGCTTCTTACATCTTTACCAGACAACATATTACGTCCTGTAAAGGTTCAAGTAAAGATTACAAATCTTGATAAGCAACAGACACAGTTGTATCAGAGAATCCTACAATAGTTCATCGTCAAAATCGCATATTGAAGTGTCAAAAAACATAAAATTTAATAAGAAATGTCGATTATTCGCAAAATTACGAACAAAAGTTTGCTGATTTGAATTTTTGTTTGTAATTTTGCGACCAAATCAAAAAGAATGATAGTTATGGCAGAAAAGAAATATTGTATAAAGACGGAAACGCTGGCAGGATTTGCCAAGGCTTTGGGACATCCGGCACGTATCGCTATCATGAAGTTCCTTGCAAAGCAGGACACGTGTTACTTCGGGGACATTCATGAGGAATTGCCTATTGCCAAAGCAACTGTAAGTCAGCATCTGGCGGCTCTAAAGGATGCAGGATTGATTCAGGGTGAGATTGAGACACCTAAGGTGAAGTATTGCATCAACCGTGAGAACTGGCAGTATGCTCAGCAGTTGTTCTCGGAGTTTTTCAACATGGAACTATGCGAGAAAAGCGGAGAGTGCTGCAAGTAATTCGCCCTGTCACAAAACGCACTCTTTGACCTAATTGTACCCTCGTGGCAAGCTTCGAGGGTTTTCTTAAAATTTGTTTGTTCGTTGTTTTGCGAATTATAAACATTATTAATTTTATACATTATGAAACAAATTAAAGTATTGGTAAGCTCTTGTGCTTGCAACCAGAAGTTCGCTTCGCTTGTAGAGGCGGTAGTTAAGAACAATCAGATTGATGCTACCGTGGAGAAGGTGGATGACATCATGGAAGTGATGCAGTACAATGTGATGTCGCTCCCTGCATTGGTGGTAGATGGTCAGGTAGTAGCTCGTGGTCAGAAGAATGAGGCGGAACTGTTGGAGATATTGAAGTGACACCTCCCAACCTCTGTGAGGGGAGGAGTTTGTAAAATGAAATAGCAAAATTAAAAGAAATGAAAAAGATTACAATCATCATGATGGCTGTTCTTCTTTCTACAGCCACAATCAGCGCTTGCGCTGGTAACAAGGCACCTGAGACAAAGAAGGAAACCGTTGCAAAGACAGAATCGCCAGTTGAAGTCATCTACTTCCACGGCAAGCAGCGTTGTATGACCTGCATGGCCATCGAGAAAGAGACGAAGGCTCTCGTGGAAGGCGAACTTGCACAACAGGTAAAAGCAGATAAGGTGAAATTACGCATCGTTGACTTCTCAACAGAAGAAGGCAAGAAGATAGCAGCAAAGTATAAAGTGACATTCTCATCGCTCTTCGTTGTTACACCCAAGGGCGCAGAAGACATCACTCGTTTTGCCTTTGCCAATGCGAGGAGTAATGCCGAAGGATTCCGCAAGGAGTTGAAGGACAAGGTTGTGAAAGCTATAAAGTGAGCGTACATGGACTTCCTTAACCAACTCATAGACAACAGTCAGGTTCCTGTGATCACGGCATTCCTCTTAGGATTGCTCACAGCCCTAAGCCCTTGTCCGTTAGCCACTAACGTAACAGCTGTGGCTTACATCGCCCGAAGTTGCATGGATGGCAATGAGAACAATGGCAATGCACGGCGAAGGGTGTTGTGGAGCGGCATTCTCTACACTCTCGGGCGCACTCTGGCTTATACAATCCTTGGCGCACTCCTTATTTTTATTATAAGGCAGGGAGCCGACACTTTCGGACTTCAGCAGGTCATCAGCGAATGGGGCGAACTCATCCTTGGCCCTGCGCTCATCATTATAGGCCACTTCATGCTCTTTGGCGACAAGTTGCATTTGCCGAAGTTCGGGTATTCAGGACACCCCTCCTTGGGAGGGGCCTGGGGAGGCTTTGTACTTGGCATCCTCTTCGCCATGGCATTCTGCCCAACGAGTGGCTTGCTCTACTTCGGTATGCTCATCCCCATGTCTGCCGAAGCAACAGAGGGTTATCTGCTGCCCCTTGTTTTTGCCATCGCCACAGCACTTCCCGTCCTCATCGTGGCATGGCTGCTTGCCTACAGCATCAATTCGCTTAGCACGTTCATGAGCAAGGTAACCCTCTTGCAGCTGTGGTTCAACCGCATCGTCGCCGTACTGTTCATCGGCGTAGGTGCTTATTACTGTTACACAATCCTTATCGCATAGCATTATGATACAACAATTTGCCGATTGGCTTATCTATGATCTCATTGGCATAGACGCCACCACACGATTGGGCGAAGCACTCAACTTCTTCGTCTATGACTCGCTGAAGATCATTCTTTTGCTCTTCCTCATCAGCACGGTGATGGGCGTAGTCAATGCCTACTTCCCTGTTGAGCGACTGCGCAACTTTCTCAATTCGCGTAAGCTGTACGGATTACAATATCTCATGGCATCGCTCTTCGGCGCCATCACTCCCTTCTGCTCATGCTCCTCGATACCGCTGTTCATCGGTTTCGTAAAAGGTGGTATTCCATTGGGCGTGACCTTCTCGTTCCTTATCACTTCACCTCTGGTCAATGAGGTGGCAGTAGCCATGTTTGCCGGAACATTCGGTTGGAAGGTGACAGCCATCTATGTCATCAGCGGCATACTGCTTGGCACAATCGGCGGTTTCATTCTGGGCAAGATGAAATTGGAGAAGCATCTGAGTCCTTGGGTGTTGCAGATTCAGCAGATGGCAAATGGAGCACAAGAGGAACTTATCTCCGAACGCATCACACTCATTCGACGAATGCCACAGATTATCAAGGAAGCCCTCAGCATCATCCGTGCCGTAATTCTCTATGTCATCATTGGTATTGCCATCGGAGCAACTATGCATGGTTATGTGCCAGAAGGATTCTTCGAGGATTATCTGAGTGGCGAGCACTGGTATGCCGTACCATTGGCTGTTATCCTTGCCGTACCGATGTATGCCAATGCAGCCGGCATCGTCCCTGTCGTTGAAGTCTTCGTTGCCAAAGGCGTAAGCCTCGGTACTGCCCTCGCCTTCATGATGTCGGTAGTAGGTCTCTCGCTTCCCGAAGCCACCATGCTCAAGAAAGTCATGACCATGCGTCTCATCGGCATCTTTTTCGGCACGGTTGCCTTCGCCATCATCCTGCTCGGCTGGCTGTTCAATCTTGTGTTATAATTTTCCATTGACTTTCATATCATACCAATCTCCTTCAAAACCTCAGCATCTTCAACGACGCTGGGGCTTTTTCATTTCTTCCAGTTACAAAATTACCATTTCTTTTATTTCAGTTTTCTTTTCTGCAACATAGGACGACCATCAAGTCAGACATTTCCATAAATAATCATAAATCTACACCTTAATTGCACGGATTCTCAATTATTTAGCGTACCTTTGCAGCGAGCTGCAAAACGGCTCAATTAAAATTCGCCATTTACAACATGCCATCATCAAGTATATGAAAAAGTATCTGACAATCATCCTTACTGCCATGACTGCTTTAGTGTCAATGGCATGTTCGGGAACATCGAAAGCAAATGAAGTAACAAACAAAGAATCAAGCAATATGAAAGCAATTGTAATCTATTTCTCACACGCTGGAGAGAATTACTCTGTAGGCAACATCAAGGAAGGAAACACCAAACTTGTAGCAGACATGATTTGCGAGGTAACAGGAGCTGACTGCTTCGAGATTGTAGCCGAAAAGTCGTATGACATGGCTTACACCCCACTCTGCGACCTTGCAAAGGAGGAACAGCAGAATGGCGAACTCCCTGCATTCAAGGGCGGCATTGACAACATTGATGATTACGACACCATCTTCATCGGAGGTCCTATCTGGTGGGGAACCTATCCACAGGTGATGTTCACTTTCTTCGGCAAATACGACCTCAACGGCAAGACTATCATCCCTTTCACCACTCACGAAGGCAGTGGTTTGGGAAGTGTTGTCAGCGACCTAAAGAAAGCTTATCCAAAAGCAACCTTCAAGGAAGCACTCTCTATCTACGGTCACGATGTACGCACAAGTGGCAAGAAGAGTGTGGAAGGTTGGTTGAAGAAA
>JAZRYU010000077.1:0-6680 GCA_045600885.1 Prevotella sp. | reverse complement strand
TTCCGTTAGTCCGGATGCACGCTCAATAGCCGCATCAATATCATAATGCACGAGCAGCCCCTCCATCGTGAATTGCTCTTTCGTTTGCAGTTTCTTTCTCAAATAGCGCTTGCGCTCGGAGAGCATCGTCTTCTGCATACCATCCGTAATAGACTCCAGCTTACTATCGCCATCGTACAATTTTGCCCTCGGATGCTTCGCAAGCAGACGATTAATCACAGAGGCAAACAGCTCCACATCTCCTTTGCTCGCCCATGCTGGCAACTCGATGTAGAGTGTCTGAGTCTCGCGAACCCATTCGGCATAGATGCCCGTGGCCGATGCTCCGATATGAAACTGCCATGATGCATCTGCTCCTCGGTAATAAGGCTCCTCTGTATAAAAGTCATATTCCACATCCTCGGGACTTTCTATCTCATCCGGATTCTGCATCACATCCAGCACCTGCCACACCTCAAATCGCTTCGGCAACGGTCTAATCTCAAGATTACTATATTTCATATCTCTATATCAGTTAATTTTCAAAAAGATGTATAGCATCCACCTTTATTCTTGGTACAAAATTACACTTTTTCCTCCATATTAGCAAATTTCCCTACAAAAAAAAGCAGTAAAAAATCATTTCCTTCTTCAATGCGACAACTTTTGGCGTTTTAAACTAATAACTTTGCACCAAATTTCAAAAGATAGGCCTATTTGTCAACACGAACAACAATAAAAACAACAAAGCAATGAAAGATTTACCAATACTGAAATACAACGACCTGCGTGAGGTGATGTGGTTGGATCATCACAACTCTCTCAATGATGTGGTTGTGGATGATGCGTCTCTCGAAGTGATGCTCCGTATAGAGAAGATAATGAGCCGTTTAGATGTGATGGGCGATGACAATAAGCGTTGGCTATGGATTGAAATGAAAGCCCCTCGCAAACGCGATAGAGAGGAAGATGCTGATGCAAATGGTAACTACTGGTATCAACTGGCTACTGGTTGCTATCAGCAAATGCACTATATGCTACTTAGCAACAAGAGCTGGCGATTCGTTGATTTACGAAGCCATGAACATGGCCATGGCGAACGCAAGCCAGATGTGTGGCACGGGAACGTAAGCAGAGCATTGAAGAAGTTGGAGCACTATGTTGAAGCATTGGTGGATAGCATCTGTGCCAATCCAGATGAATATAATGATTATATTGCAGAGAACCTACCATATAGCAAGCGAGAAGGCCGTATCAGGCGCAAGGATTTGAACCGCATCTGCCCGAGTTACAAGACCTTTGATAATCCAGAGCAAGTCGTTTCTATTGTCAAAGCCGTTCAAAACATGCCGATAACCACCTTCGACAAGATGACGCTCCGCACTTACATGCATGTTTGGAGAATCTTGTATGAGGCGTATCGTACCAAGGACCGATTCTCGCATGACGATGCAGAATGCTTCTCCGGATTATCGGACGCAGAAGTATTTGAGCACAACAGCAAAGGGCGTGAGATAGAAGGTCTTGATATTGATTCAGAGGAAGATTTTCTAAAGTGGGAATCGGAAAACAGCTTATACCATTGTCATGATGTGGCCTACGCCCGTGTCCATCTACAACCGATAAAGAAATATTCATTCGACGAAAAGTTAGAGGTGCCTGATGGAAAGTGGTACTTCTCGTTGGGATATAGCGTCTATGGCTATTCGCAAGATGTGGTGAATATGCTTGAGGCGTTGCTCGATGCCGGCATAGGCTTACGCTGTTCATCATCAAAGCGATTGCTCAAGATGGCGCTCGAAGATGATTGGGTGAGTATCTCTCCACTGCCCAACAAATACACGCACGACGATGAACTGGGCAACGAAATATCACTCCCATACGTTGATGACGACATCACCGAGGAACAAGTACGTCAAGTGATTGAAGCAGCAGAATGGGAACCATTGGAAAAAGTCAGACTTGACAAAGTGGTACCTTTGGAAGACGAAGTGTATGACTTCATGCGAGATGAAGCCGTTGAGCCTCTGACTATGAGCGCCATTCGCAAAAAGTACGAACAAAAGCATAACGTGTACCTCAGTGTCCACTACGAATCAGATAATGGCTACTACTATGCTGAAAAAGATGCCAAAGGGCACTTCAAAAAGCATTATTATCCAACCTTCAACGAAGCTATGCGTGGGTTGATAATAAGTGGTACTAAAAACGGAAACAAGGAAGCAACTATTAAACAGTAACATATGAATGCTATCAACAAATACGATGGAAACAAGGTACTCTTTACCTCCGACACCCATTTCAATCATGCCAATATACTGAGGTTCTGTGATCGCCCTTTCAAAAGCGTTGAAGAGATGAATGAGGTGATGATAACGAACTGGAATAGCGTTGTCAATATAGACGATGATGTATTTCACCTTGGCGACTTCTGCCTGGGTGGTGCAGCAGAATGGACAAAGGTACTCGACCGTCTAAATGGCAAGATACACTTGATCATCGGCAATCACGATTTGAAGAATCTTCGTCAAGGATTTGTCAACCGCTTTGAGGAAGTGGTGATGCAACGTCACATCGTGATAGACAAGCATAGCATCTACCTAAACCACTATCCGTTCCTATGCTTTAGCGGAGCATACAAGGATGACGTATGGCAACTCTTTGGACACGTCCACACTCGCAGGAACAACACCGGAATAGATGCCAACCGCCTTCAGTACCTCTATCCAACCCAATACGATGTTGGAGTCGATAATAACAACTTCACACCCGTCTCTTACGACCAAGTGCGAAAGATAATCGAGAAACAGATAAACGACAACAAGCAATGATATGGGAACAAACTACTATCGGGTAAACATACCCACAGAAGATGACCTTCGCAAAATGCATCAACTCATAGACGAACGAAAATTTCTTTCACGAAGAGGTTATAGGGGCGAGGAAGAAAGCGTATCGCTACAAGACATGATAGACGAGACAACAAAGTTGATTCATATCTGCAAAATGTCATTCGGTTGGCAAGTTAACTTTGACCATAATTGGGGGCTATACTATCAACCAAACAAAGCTTCTTTAGAAGGATTTTTGAAAGCGCCCAATACGCGTATCGAAGACGAATATGGTGAAATATATGCTCCCGAGCAATTTTGGAAGATTGTACAAGAACACAACAGTTCTCCTCACAACTCATGGGTTTCAAAAACATACAGAGAATGGGAACGTAGTCAGAGCAGAAGGTATTATGATGATATCTGCCATGAGGATATTCGGAAATGCCGTGAGAAGTTTGGAGTGGAACCCGAATCAAACGATTTTGAAGTAGATGGCCTCCGCTTTTCTGTATTCTCAGATTTCAGTTAGAACTAATTCAATAAAACATTGAACATGAAGAAAGAATATTTTATAGGCGACAGACGCAAGTATGGCGTTACATTAATGGAAACCATAAAACTTGAGGAAAGGCTTCCCGGACGTGAGATTTACAAAGTAAAATGGATAAATCTCACCCATTACGAAGGTATCAATACACAAGTATTCCCTATGGTCAGAACCGATGGAGAGTTCTATGATTTCACGCCAATATCAAAATCAGAATACGATAAAATGCTTGCAATCATAAAGCAGGTTAGCGAGGAATTACAACCACTTCTCGTTGTCAAGCGCCAGATTGACGAGAAAATCTGCAACGCACACAAAGAGGTTTGGAAAATAGCAAACAAACAATAAACACCCACAATATGGAAGAATTTATACAAAACTTTAATGAATTTAAGGAGTTCCTAAATGCTCCATCTACACAATACGCGCTTAAGTCACTTCTTGGAGAAAGAGGAGAACAAGCACTGGTGGTAATAAAGGAAAAATTCGATGAACTTGGTTTAAACAAAGCGTTTTAACCATTAGGTCTGCAAAATAAAAACTACTGGTATACACTTGTTTGTGCACACCAGTAGTTTTTATCGGCTTTCATGGGCGATGAGAGTTCATCTCTCAAACACCCGCTTGTAATATTCCGCTTTCTTCTCCAACTTCATCGGATACGCTCTCGAACTACTCGGCATCCTCCACCAGCAGAGAGGAACTTTATTTTCATCTTTGTTATCGTTAACCTTTAACCATATACTCTCCCCTACCCTCGGAATCTCGACCTGCAATCCATGGGCTTCGAAGTACGCCTGTAGCTCCTCACTCGCCTTACCTCCGGTTGTCACTATCGTGCGGCACTCCGGCATCTGCTCTAATAGCGCGAACACATCCGTTCCCTCTACAATCTCCAGGAAGTTATCATCCGCATTATCCTTCAGGCGCCTCACCTTACGGGCCGTATCGAATAGTGCAATCCCTTTCTCACGGCAAAACGCCACAATCTGCTCCTTGTCAAAGCGTTTCTCACTTGCCTCTTCAAAGTGCCCTTTATCCCCAAAGTGTACCACCCCCATAATCCTCCAGAAATCATTGATCCAATTCGGGTAAAAGAACTCCATGCTCCACCTAGCTTTAGGCGGAGGAAAACTGCCCAGAAACAGCACTCGTGCATTCTCCGGCAGAAATGGTTCAATTGGATGTTCTTCTATAGTCATATTTAATCGTTAATGTATTCACAATCCTCCCAATATTCAGGACAGTTCAACATCCTTTTTCCTAAAATTTTGGAGACATTACCATTCGACCAATCTTCAAGGAACGTGTAAATAGCATTGCGAATCAACGGATTTAGTTCTTTCATCTGCTCATCCGTCAGATGCTCATGATGAAAATCCTCAATATTCATTCTCACGTATGCCGCAATCGTCTTCGCCAGATAGTCGTTGTCTCCATCCAGTCGGTCAACAAATGCCTCCATTACCATCCTCTGTCCCTCTTCTGGAATAGTAGCAGCCGACATTATATCCAATATCTCTTGATGCTTCATGGCCTTACACTATGTCGTTTTCTGAAAAGAAAATAACGTCTCCATTTATTTCTTCGCTATCCCAATCCGTAAAATGGGACTCGCAATATTCCGTATAACAGGTGTCCTTATCATAGACGTTCAGCATGGCCAATATCAGGCATGCACACAAATCCATGTCCAGAACATCAGCATCTTGCAGTGGCGCTGTTGAATCAGCATAGCACTCCATAAAGACTTGCAATGCCTTCCAAGAATCTTCTTTCATCGCATCAAGATGATCAGTTTTGCCAACACGCTCCTTGATTTCTTTGTATTTATCTGTCCAAAAGATTCTCCACGTGCAAAATAATTCACGATACATATCTCCCCGAGTTATACCTGGGTCCGATAGCACTTCATTCCATGCAGAGAAATCCGTATGGTACAATTCATCATACCAACGATTTTCCACCATCTTTTTCAGTTCCGCTGTGAGTCCTTCGTATGTGTGACCTATATAGCAATTACCTTCCGTATGAAACCATATCTCATTATCCAACACCTCGACATTGTATTCGCCTTTTTTTAGCTTGCTGAATTTCTCGAAAGCCTCAACGAAACAATCATATTCAGGAACTCCTTCCGACTTTCTTTTATTGAACAAGACCCTGTCAATACCAGCAATTCCATCCGTTTGGGTGATATCCGAAAGTGTGTGTTTTATCCTATTAGGAATATCTGTCTTACCCTGAGCACGCATTTCTTCCGACAATTCATTCAGATACTTCTTCAAATTAATCAAAGTATGATGATGAGGATTACTCCATACCAATTCTTCTTTCACCTTATTCCAATCTTTGTTATCAACTTTATAACCAAGACTGAATACGGCACGCTCTTTCCCTTCGCTGATCCTGCAATACAAATTTTGTTTGCGTTCATTGTTTAGATAGAATGCAATAGTCATAATACCAATTTATCTGTTATACTTTTATGTTAACACTTTAATTTTACAGCTACAAAGGTACAACAATTATTTTGTATTACCAAATAAAATACAACAAAAAGCACAAACAGACGGTATTTTGCATTTTTTTCTTATCAAAAATCATATCAGATGGCATTATAAACCCTCATACATTCCCAACACACAATAGGGAGTATATCAAAAAAAATCTATGTAGTAGGAGCCACTATTTTTGTCAGAAACGAAACAAGAGGTCACAGGCATATGCCCATGACCTCTCGACTCATTCGCGCGATTCAGCATGTGCTGAACTTGTCGAAGTATGTTCGCAATTATTCTGCAATCGCCTCCTTAATACACTCCACGATATACCTCACATCCTCATCCGTCACATACGGTCCTGCAGGCAGACAGAAGCCGACCTTGAAGAGGTCTTCTTCTATGCCGTTGGTATATACCGGAGCGCCAGCATACACCGGTTGCTTGTGCATCGGCTTCCACACCGGACGGCACTCCACCTTCTTGCCTAACATGAACACGCGGAGAGCCTCCACGTTCTCGTTTGGCTGGCAGTCTGTTGTGGCGCAATCCACGGCATGGATGACACCGGCAGCACCACCAACGGCTGTCTTGATGACCTCCTTGTAGGCATCCTCCTGACCCTTCACGTGCACATCTGCATCGATGGTAGCAGCACAGAGCCAGAAGTTGGCATCGTAACGAGGATCCGATGGCTGACAATGCATGTGAACACCCTTCACATCCTTCAGCAACTCCTCATACAGAGCCTGCACATGCTTGTGGTGAGCGATATGCGCATCCAGAACCGTCATCTGACCACGGCCGATGCCTGCACAT
>JAZRYU010000076.1:0-4961 GCA_045600885.1 Prevotella sp. | reverse complement strand
ATAATTATGGGGTATCAAACTTGGGTTAAGGTTTTTGATGGGGATTCCTTATGATTTGCCGAGGCGTTCGGTTAGTTCGGTAAGGATGGTGCGGATTTGTGGGGAGAGCATGTAGCCGGTATTTTTCTTCAGCATCTGGGTGATGTCCTGGATGCTGTTGGTGTAACAGGAGAGTTCGTTACGGGCTTGTGTGGCATGGGAGGCGGTGCGACGGATGTCGTCTTCGCGCTCACGGACAAGGGCGTAGCAGATGTGCTGTACGAGGGGGGCTACGACGTGCTCGAAGAGGTGGTGTCCCTGAATGTAGAGGTATGTTTCTTCGGGCTTTATGCCGAGCTTCTCGCGCAGTTCGCGGTCTAATGCTTCTACCTCGGGAATCTTGTTTGGCAGATGTTGGCGGAAGAAGAGTATCTTCTTCTCTACTTTCTGGGAGAGGTGTAGCAGGGTGTCGTTGATGGTAGCGCTCTTGAGCTTGCCGGTCTCTACCATCTGGCAGAAGTTTATGAGGGAGAACTTGTTGTAGCGTTCGTTGCGATAGTGCCAGACGTTCCAAACGAAGAGGGGATAGATGATGCGGGAGTAGGTGTGGAGAAACTCGACGAAGTCGAAGCGGATATGGTCGTTGAGTGTTGCCATGACGCAGACGTTGTGGAGGCTCTGTGCATAGCATTGGAGGTTTTCGATGGAGTAGGCTATGGTGTGGAAGACGTAAGGGTTTTCCAACACTGCCTTTGATGTGGATGAGCAGCCTTGCATAAGGTAGTCGTAGTCGGCATCTACGCAGGCTATCATGTATTCTCCGAGCTGCTTGTTAGCGGCAAGGGCTGTGATGGCGGACTTCTTTCCGCGTTCGAGATGCTTGTTTATGTTTGGGAGCATGACTTCGAAATAACGGGTGTCGTCTTCAAGAAAGCTGAGGATGTTTCGCCAAAAGAGTATGTCATCGTAGCTTTCAACGTATGCCACGATGCGCTTCCTCTTATGCTTGCCCCTCATTTGGTTGGCGGCAGCGAGGTAGTCGGAGGTTATTTTTAATGGATAATTGATAATGGAAAATGGAAAATTGAATGGGGACGATAGGGACCCTGCCGAAAACGGCAGGGGATAATCTAAGCGAGAGACCGAAGCGGACGCTTCGGGAACGCTTAAGCCAGAGGGTTAGGGGATGACGATGTCCTCAACGTTGGTGACGTTTGCCATCCAGCCTTTCATGATGACGGCTGGGGAGTGGGTGGTAAGGATGATCTGAACGTTAGGGTTGAGTTCGAGAATCATCTCTATGAGGCGTTCCTGCCAGTCGATGTGGAGGGATACTTCTGGCTCGTCCATGAGGAGGACGTATGGCTGCATATCCTCAACGAGAACCGTGAGGAGTATGCAGAGCATCTGCTTCTCGCCACTGGAGAGCTGCGTTGGAAGTACGACTTCGCCTATCTGTGAGAAGCGTATCTCGTTTTCGGTGCGGATGAGCTTCTTTCCTGTTTCGGAGAAGAGATCGTCCACGAGATCCTGGAATTTCTGCTTCTGTGCGGAGAGCTTCTGTGCCTCAGCTTGGGCATCGCTTGAACCGCTCTGTAGGGCGCTGATGATGCGGTTGCCAATGTTTACCTGATAGTCAAGGTAACGGCGCTGGAGGTTGAAGAGCTGACAGTCGAGTTCGGTGAGGAGGCTGCGATCAAGTTTGCCGAGAGCATCGGAGGAGAGCAGAGGGCGGTCGAAGGAGCGGATGATGTCGAAGCGTATAGTGCTGGCATCTTCTGGCTCGGTGACGATGCGTACGCCTTGGTGCTCTTCGCTATACAAGGCAGCAGAACTGCCTTGAACGGTGGCACGGAGTTGGCGGATGATCTTATTGAGGATGGTAGATTTTCCGACACCATTGATGCCGGAAAGAACGTTGACCTGTGGGTTCAGTTGCCAGCGGATATGCTTCTGACCGCTCCACAGCTGCTCAATTTCTATTTCCTTGATGTAGCTTGCGATGTTCATTGTTCTTTGAGGGAATGCGCAGCCAAGTATGGCTGCGGATTGTTGGCTTTCTGTTTATACGGGCATAAGATGCCCTTGGTATGGACGGCGACTTGAGCCTTTTGCTTTTAGCCTTTATATTCGCAACCAAACTTGGTTGCGAATGTAATCATAAACCAAATTTGGCTGCGAATATTAATCACAATACTTGCCGGTTATTTCGCAGATCTTGACGATGACATCCTGCGCCTTCTGCATAACCTGTGTAGAGATAAACTCGTAAGGTCCGTGGAAGTTTACGCCGCCCGCGAAGATGTTAGGGCATGGGAGTCCTTTGAAAGAGAGCTGTGCGCCGTCTGTACCGCCACGGATAGGCTGTACCTTAGGAGCGATGCCTGTCTTCTCCATGGCCTGAAGGATGATGTCGATGACATGCATGACTGGGTCAATCTGCTCCTTCATATTATAATACTGATCAGTGAGCTGCAGTTCGATAACGCCCTCGCCGTATTTCTCATTCATCTGCGCCACGCAAGTCTCGATGAACTTCTTGCGGTCTTCGAAGCGTTCGCGGTCATGGTCGCGGATGATGTAGGCGAGCTTTGCCTGCTCACAGCCGCCTTCCATGTGGATGAGGTGGTAGAAACCCTGATAGCCGTCGGTGGTCTCTGGAGTCTCATCGGCAGGGAGAAGGTTTGCCAGTTCTGTTGCCACGCGGGCAGCATTGATCATCTTGCCCTTCGCATAGCCAGGATGTACGCTTACACCATTGACCTTTATCTTGGCAGAAGCGGCGTTGAAGTTCTCATATTCAATCTCGCCGAGGTCTCCGCCGTCTATGGTATAAGCCCACTGGCAGCCGAACTTCTCCACGTCGAAATGGTGCGCGCCCATGCCGATCTCTTCGTCAGGATTGAAGCCGACGCGGATCTTTCCGTGCTCAATCTCTGGATGGTCGCGGAGGAAACACATTGCTTGGACGATTTCGGCGATGCCAGCCTTGTCATCAGCTCCGAGGAGAGTTGTGCCGTCGGTCACGATGAGGTCTTCGCCCTTATGGAAGAGGAGCTCAGGGAACTTCTTCGGAGAAGAAACGATGCCCTCAGAGAGGATGATGTCGCCGCCGTCGTAGTTCTCCACGATGCGAGGCTTTACGGCCTTGCCAGAGCAGTCAGGGGAGGTGTCGTAATGAGAGATGAAGCCGATAGTAGGCACGGCCTTCTTAGTGTTGGCAGGAAGAGTGGCGTAGATATAGCCCATCTCGTCCATTTCCACATCTTCAAGCCCTTCAGCTTTGAGTTCGTCGCAAAGAAACTTTGCGAAGATGAGTTGCTTGGAAGTTGATGGAACAGTCTGCGAGTCTTCTGAAGACTGTGTATCGAATTTTACGTAGTTTAGAAAGCGTTCTGTAAGTGTCATGGATATTTATGATTTTTGATGTATGATTTGCGGATTTGTGCTGGCGAAGGCGCATGTGCGCCGCCAGCAGAGCCGAGAACGGCAGGGAATAGTCTGTTCTATAGGTTAGAAATCTTCAACTTCGAAAATCATGTTTTCGAGGTCGGTGGCATCTTCCTTCTCCTGCTGCTTTTGGGGAGTGACAGGGGTGGAAGCGTCATCGTCAAAGGAGACGATGATCTCATCGTCTTCGGTTGTGGTGGCAGACTGGTCGTCGATGATTATGAAGCCGCCATCGTCTTCGGTTGTGGTTGCCGGCTCGTCGGTGGTGATGATGGTAATGCCCGATGATGAATCATCGGGAACAGTAGCTTCTTCCTCTATAGTGATAGTGGCTTCTTCCTCTACAGTGATAGTGGTTTCCTCCTCTACAGTGACAGAGGTTTCTTCCTCTACAGTGATAGTAGTTTCTTCTGCCTCTGTAGTGGTTTCTTTCTTGCCGGTGGCTTCTTCTTCAACTATGTTGAAACCATCATCTTCGATGCTGTTGCCGTTGGTTTCGGCAGAATTAGAATCTGATGTTTCAGAATCTGGGTTGGTGTCAGACGGTTCAGGCTTCTTCTCTGGCTCTGGGTCAAGGTCATCGGCATTACGATTAGTGATGACAGGCTCGTTGAGAAGTTCAACGGTAGAGAGCTTCAGAGGTACGTAGTGTGTTTCGTAAAACTCTTCATAATCATTGTAACTGTACTGAACGCCAAGGAGTTCGAGGTTTTTGTCGCTGATGATTATCGGTCGTGCTTTAGCGGCAAGAGCTGGAATGACGCTGCTCTGTTCGTAGAGCTGACGAGCATACTGGCGTGCTTCCTGATAAGACTGGAAACCACCTACCTTCATTCTTGTTACGCCATCAATATCTTCTGTCTGAATCTCGAAGTTGCGCACGATATAAGTGGTGAAATTGAAGCGTGCGAGTTCAAAGAGAAGCTTGTTCTCGTTTTCGATAGAGTCAGGGTTATAGGCGAAGAGGAAAGTGTAAGGAATGTCGAGGTCAGGGATGAACTCGCGCGCAGCAATAGAGTCGCTGTCAGCCATAACTGCTGTTCTTCTAGACCATACATCTCCCATGTCGAAACGTCCGCCACGGAGCTGTCTGCCTTCCTTGACTCCATTGATGATCATACCAGCCAAAGGCTGCACACCACTCTTCGGAAACTTCTCCACGACAGTGTTCATGTCTTCAAGGCAAGTCTTTGTGTCGCCATCGTTCAGCTTGGAGAGACCGTGTATGAAGATGAACTTATCGCGGTTTTCGCCCAACGGATGAACCTCGGTAGAGGTCTGGTAGTTCTTGTATATTTCATCAAAGCGATTTTCCTTGAATGCAGAGTAAGTAGCCGCATAGAGAGAGTCTTCAGCATGTTTTCCATAGACAGCATTCCACTGGAAATAAGGGTCGGAAAGCACCTTAGTCCATTCATTATCAGGGAAACTGTCCTTAAGGAGCGCGAGATAATTGTCCGCTCTGCCGGGGAGGTTCATGCGGTTGAAGAGCAGATAGCTGTGATAGTAGAGGTCAGCGTTCTTCTCAAACG
>JAZRYU010000075.1:0-10234 GCA_045600885.1 Prevotella sp. | reverse complement strand
GTTGGATTAG
Source organism: Prevotella sp. (assembly GCA_045600885.1). Taxonomy (GTDB): domain Bacteria; phylum Bacteroidota; class Bacteroidia; order Bacteroidales; family Bacteroidaceae; genus Prevotella. Next base: position 10,224 of record JAZRYU010000075.1, on the reverse strand, counting down.
GTTTTGAAACTTGCTTTGTAGTAACTGCAAAATTACAAAATTTTCTTCAATTTCTGTTATTTTTTGACCACTATTTTACATGTTTTTTTACAATCCAAAACCACCTTTCAAAGGGTGGGAAACTTTAGTTAGAGTAATCTCTGCAACCAATGAGAAAGATCGTGTGTTAGGTACTTATTTTCAGAAAAGTCATGACGAATTACAGTCTTTTCTGATTGATAACGGTCTTAATGAATCCCACGTCAATATAAATGCCGATAATTGTAATATCACATACATCGGCAATGAATTACCTAAAGCAACAGACGGCCGACCGTTTGTGTTCGTAGTTTATTCGCACGGTAATGAGTCTGCGCTTACGTGTAATGGACACAGATATGTTGATAGAACTAATGCTCAAGTGTTCTCTGGCGCATTAGTATATTCTACAGCATGCCTTGCCGGAAAGGGGCTTGGACCTGTGTTAATTGACGCAGGATGTAAAGCATTTATTGGATTTACAGAACCTTCTAATGCTTTTGAAACAGAAGATTACAAGACAATATCACTGAATTGTGATAATAGTGGAATCTTCCAATTTTTATCCACTGACAATAGTCTTCGTGATTGTTATGAAGGAATGAAAAATTACTACAATACGCATATAGATCGAATGGATCTGTTATTGGATGTAGTACGTCGTGCGGAGTTAGTGGCTAATAGGGATGCTTTGGTTCTCTTAGGTGATGACAAAATCACAAGAAATGATTTCATATGAATGACAGAATTCTATGAATACAGTTTCCCCACAACAACAGATTGACCTGGCTGCGGAGCAGCTGAGGCTGATGTTGGCCCCGTTTGCACGGAATCAGCAGGAGCTAGATCGTATTATTGACTGGGCCAAACACAATGCCAAGGCTTACGAGGCATGGCGCGAAGGAAAACCTGCAGAAATGCTGATAGAACTGTATCAAGCGGATCAAAGCAGGAAGAACTGATATTCATAAAATTCCCAAACCGCAAAAACATAGAATACTATAATGGCAAGAAATAAAAAGAAGATAATAAGGGCATGTACGGTGTCGTTGTCGATTGGTTTCTTTGATGAAATCATGAGGCGATTGCGCGGTGATGGCTATGAGATGGTGGCGCTGACATCGCCTGGTCCTGAGTTAGATAAACTCAAGGAGGAGGGATTCCGCTGCATAGAGGTGGAGATGGAGAGACATATCTCACCGTTGAAAGATCTGATGTCGCTCTTGAAGATGATATTTGTTTTGCACAAGGAGAAACCTTATATGATACATTCCATGACTCCGAAGGCAGGATTGCTGTGCATGATGGCCGGTTGGTTGACGGGTGTGCCAGTGAGGGTGCATACGTTTACTGGTCTTGTGTGGCCGACATCCATGGGACTGAAGCGTAAGATTCTGATGCTGACGGATAAGATTCTGTGTGCCTGTGCCACGCATATCATACCAGAAGGTAAGGGGGTAATGGATGACCTGAGGAACGGTGGCATAACCAAGAAGCCAATGAAGGTGCTAGGATATGGCAACGTGAAGGGTGTGGATATGGAGAGGTTTGATCCGAAACGATTTAACGTTGACTCTGACTTTAACTTTAACCATCCTTTTACGTTTGTGTTTGCCGGTAGGATTGTGGGTGACAAGGGTAGCAACGAGTTGGTTGAGGCGTTCACAAAGTTGCATGAGAAGTATGAGGAAACTAAGCTTGTGCTGGTGGGTAACTATGAGGAGAACCTTGATCCTGTGAAGCCGGAGACTCTTGACCGCATAAAAGCGAATCCTGCCATTGTGGCGGTTGGACCAAAACGTGGCGATGATCTGCTGATGGAATATATGAAAGCAGACTGCCATGTGCTGCCATCTTATCGTGAAGGCTTCCCTAATACTCCGATGGAGGCAGGTGCAATGGAATTGCCAAACATCGTGACGGATATAAATGGGGCGAGGGAGATTGTGGCGGACGGAGAGAATGGTATTATCGTTCCACCTCGTACAGTTCAACCGCTTTATGATGCCATGGAGCGTATGCTGACGGATGATGCTCTTCGGGAGAAGATGAAGCAGAATGCTCGACCTATGATTGAATCAAGATTTGAGAAGAGTTTCGTGCAGGGATGCTTGATAGATTTTTATAAGGAGGTGATGAGATCTTGACTTTGACTTAGACCTTAACGCTGATATTAATGTTGTTGTATTATGGCATTTGAATGGAAATCACCTAAGGATATATGGAAAGGCGAGGGCATCTATCATCTTACCTTTGTGGTGGCTCAGAGACGGAAGATACTCGGAGAGTTGGTCCCGTTGGGACTTTCTCGTGCATATAAAAGAGACGTTGAACGTCTCCATAATACAGACGGGAATAACAAATACACAAGCGAACTCGCTACCACAGAACTATCGTCTTTTGGATATGCTGTCTTGGAGCATCTTATGCAGCTTCCTGCCCGCTACACTGCTCCTACAGACCAAGCCCCTGCCATCCAGATATGTGCCAAGCAATTCATGCCTGACCATCTGCATGTTGTGGTGTGGGTGAAGGCTGATATAGATAGGAGCATACGGCAGATTGCCCAAGGCTTTCGTATTGGCATAAGGCATATAGCTGAGAAGATGGGTGTTTGGCAGAAGAAGGATGGGCATATCTTTGAGATTCCTTTCATCCGTACGCTGTCGCGCAAGGGGCAGAAGAGGCGCATGATAGACTATGTTCATGCCAATCCTGACAATGCCTGGAGACGGCAGATGAATCCAGAGATGTATGTGATACGCAGAAATCAGGAGTATGCTGGATTGCGGTTTGATTGTATGGGCAAGGCGCGATTGTTGGATTATCCTGATACTCATGTGGTGGCATTGTCGCGGTCTTTGACTAAGGAGCAGATAGATGCTGAGGTGCTGAAGGCACTGAGGAAGGCGGAGCAGGGTGTCGTGACATACTGCGCGGCTATCAATGATGGCGAGAAGGCGGTGACGAAGGCTATTCGTGAGGCTAAGTTCCCGCTTGTGGTGATGATGCTTGACGGTTTCCCACCTGAAGGTTCGGAGGCTGCGAGATATTTCAAGCCAGGTGGTGCATATCATGAAGCTTGTGGCGAGGGGAAACTATTCCTCATGGCTCCTCTGGCAGAGAATTATACAATTCCCCGACTGATAGAACTCACTGATGCAGAACTGGATTTGAAAGCGAAGGCAAAAGGTATCTGCTATGAACCTATTCCACATACCTCCAAGCGTTGGAGGATGATAGCAGGAAATGTGATGTTGAGGATGGTAAGTGAGAGGTAGGCCGAGACTTTGACGTTGACTTTAACTATAATTTTATGTTATACGAAATTGCACATATTTTGAGGGACAAGTTGCCATTTATCTGGGACTTGATAGATTTGCTGAACTCATGGCTGTTTGGAATGAGATTCAGTGGGAAACGTCGTGCCATTGAGGCTGATGTTATTAAGAAATACGAGGCAGAGGTGAGCATGAGGATAGTTCAGATGAATAAGGTAGAAACAGAGAAGTTAGTGGCATTCTTTGCTGCCCAGCCAGAGGAGGCTTTTACCTTCTTCAAACCTCATGGATTTGATGCGAAGAGCATAAAGAAACTGCAGAGAAACAAGGCGTTTCTAGGGTATGTGCTGTTTGATGGTGATAGTATCGCTGGCTATTGTTTTAACCGTAGTTTCTTCCATGGGAAGGGATTTCGTGGCAGGATGGTAGGAATGGACTATCGCGGTCGTGGACTTGGCACATTGATGAACAAGTTGCTGAATGAGATGGGCTTTGGGATAGGCTTGCGCTTATTCGAGACTGTGTCCAAAAAGAATATTGCTTCTTATCGCTCGGCAATGTCTGCGAGTGATGTGAGGGTGATAGAGGAAATGGAGGATGATGAGCTTTATCTGGAGATTGTAAAACCAAAAGAATAAATATGATACTAAAAAGACTTTTTGATATACTTGCAAGTTTTTGCGGCTTGTTGCTGTTGTGGCCAGTGCTACTCGTGGTGGCTATAATGGTGAAGGTAAAGATGCCGGGAGGTCCTGCGCTGTTCTATCAGAAGCGTGTGGGAAAGGATGGTAAGTTGTTTACTTGCCATAAGTTCCGCTCTATGACCATGAAGCATAGCGGCAGCACGGTGAGTGTGGCTGGCGACAGTCGTATCACTCCGTTTGGAGCTACGCTGCGTCACTATAAACTGGATGAGTTGCCTGGGCTGTGGGATGTGCTGATAGGCAATATGAGCTTTGTGGGGCCACGTCCGGATGTGCCTGGATATGCCGACAAACTGGAGGGTGATGACAGGGATGTGCTGAAGCTGCGTCCGGGTATCACGGGACCTGCTACGCTGAAATATCGTCTGGAGGACGAGATGATCGCAGATTTCGTAGAATGTTTTAAGAACACGAATTATCGCGAATTAACCACGAATTATCCATTAATAGCTTCCGTTTTATCCTCTGCGGATTATGCGAATTTAGCGGATAAGACTGACCAAGAACTGGCGGTGTGGTATAATGACAATGTGATATATCCTGACAAGGTGCGCCTCAACTGCTACTACTACCGCCACTACAGCTTCTGGAAAGACATCGAGATGATCATCGCTACGGTGCTGGGCAGGAAGGTGAAATTTGCAGGGGAAGAGGTGTGAGGTTGACTTTGACTTTAACTTTAACGACTATGACTTAATCCATTATGACGATGAGGAATGAAGAAAATTGGATGAGGCATTATAACGAGCTCAAAGCCTATGTTGCAGAGCATCGTCATTTTCCTGACAAGCATAAGGTTGAGTATCGTGGTCTTCTTAACTGGGCGAAATATAACAGAAAGAAAATTAAAGCAGGTACTTTGCCCGAGGAGCAAAGACGGCTCTTTGAGGCTTTAGAAGCTAGTAGGTCAACAGAACATACAGGTGGAAGAAGAAAGAAGAAATCATGATCCTCGCAATAAAAGCGCAACAGGCAATGCTCGAAGCGCACGAGAAAGGCACTAATCCTCTCCAAAAACTTTGGTGACTTCCTCGGAACAGAGAAACCTGAGGAGGTGATGCTGGGACTTTGACTTAAGATCAATGAAAATGACCTTCTTCGTGCTTCCAGCTGCCAAGTTCAGCGGTAGGAAGGATTGGGGGAGGGATTGAGAATGTTTATGGAACCTTTTGACTGCGTTTAGTAACCGAGTACGCAGTTCTTTCTTCGCTAATGCTATGAAAGCGGCAAGACCGAGCGCGATACTACCAGATGGAACATATATATAGATAAGCAATATGAAGACAATATTATTGAATATATCTGACATACATTATGGATCTGAACCCTCTGAAAACGAGGGACTCGTGATTTCTGCATTTTTAAAAGATGTAGAAGAACAAGTAAAGAAATTGGAGTATGATGATATCTATGTCATCATAGGAGGCGATTTCGTATTTGCAGCTTCTGAAGAAAGCTATAGTGGCTTTGATAAAGATATTATACAACGGCTGATGAACATCTTGCATATTGGACGTGATCACTTCATTTTTGTTCCAGGTAATCATGATTTGAACCGTGATTTCATAAAAGAGGTGGAGGAATCATATCAACCAATATTTCAAGCTAAATGCGACGAAGGAAAATTCAATAATCTGATTCGCAAGGAGGCACAAGGAAATACGCTTTTGGCAAGTTTGATGAATTCTGTAGATTTGCTACAAATACCATGCGGCGTGATGACAAGACATTGACATGTGCTGTGTATAGCCTAAATGACAAATGGAGTATTCATACTCTAAATTCTGCAATCCTGTCAAGCGGTGGATATAATGGATGGGAAGATAACAACCGACTGGGTATAGATTCACGTACACTTCATTCTAATCTTGCATCAGACCCCCATCCACATAAGATTCTGTTGATGCATCATCCGGAGTACTTCTGTATGGATTGGGTAAAGCATGAATTAAAGAAATTGTATGCAAGCCACTTCGATCTTGTTCTTACAGGTCATACGCATGATCAGGAGATTTTCTGCCAACAGATTAAACGCTCTACTTACATTCATTGTGAGGCACCTCAATTATATACCGACAAGAATGATGATGTGTTGGGTTATAATTTCATTGAAATCTGTGATGATTCCGTGACAAGAGTTATATACAGAGAATGGTTTGAAAAACGTAACAGATTTAGAGCAGGATCAGCTTTCGTTGATGATGAATCAGGTATTGAAACTTTTGAAGCTGTCAAAGCCAATACAGAAAGCCAAACTAATGATCGAGTGCGAATCCTGAGAGACATGAAGCTTCGCTCATTAATGGAAGCTTTTGTCGGTCAGCCATATATTTGGGTGGAAAGATATTTGAGTGATGATAGAATCGATCAGGTATTCAAGATGGAAAAATCCACGATGTTCTCAGAAACAGATATCATAAACAATGCAGAAAATATCCGTATTGTTGCTCCATCACAATATGGCTTGACATGTTATGGCATGCATTTCTTGATAACTCTGTGGGATACCTGGTGAACATCATCTCTATAGCGAGCAAGGTGCTAAGAAATAGTGATCATTTGGATGCTGATGTCAAACTTAATCTTTTAGGGCAGATAACAAATGGCTTGAAAGTTTTCTCTAACATCATATATCTTGTGTCGCATCTCTTTGCGAAACAAGGATATATTGATCTTCCAGAATATGGACTGAAACTGACAGACGGATTTAATAATTATGAGGAGGATGAGAAAAGAATACAAATAATTGTGACAATTCCGTACAATCTCATGATGATGTTCAAAGAAGATTTGTATTCTCGCAAACTGTCTCCTGTATATCTGGAAAAGTTCAAAACAGAGAAGGACAAGGTTGAGAAACATCTTTTAGCATCTTTCATAGTGTATAAACAGCCAGAGGGATGGGAACCGGTGATAAAGTCGTATCTTGGCTCTGTAGGTAAAGATTCTTATTATTTGGGCACGATAACCGACTTGATGTATGAAGTCTATTATTTTGGTGAGTTAGATACCCCTGACAAAATGAGAATGAATAATCTCATCAGGTCTGCAATATACAAGGCTGATCATGGCGTTTTACCTCCTTCTCTTGCTTCTATTAACCATCAAAGGTTAAAGAAAGCTGAAGATGTGACAAAACTCATAGAATCTCCAAGTGAAGCAAATGAGTCGGATGGTTCAGAAAAAGTAGAGGTATCATAGATGTTATGAAAAACGAGGAAAATTGGCTCGCCAACGACTAAACTTTTAAAGCTCATGTCCATGAAACAGGTCACTTTCCCAATAAGCATGATAGGCGACTGAACAAGGCGAAGTTCCTGATGAAGGTCCTTCAACAGGCTCAAGAACCATTAGAGCCAGAACGATGGAACCAGAACGCCAACGACTGTTCGAGGAACTGATGGCAATGAGGAGTGGGGAGCATACGGGAGGTAGGAGGAGGCCGGAGACCTTTTGAAGGTTAATGGTTAAGAGTTTATGGTTTATGGACATCGTTAGTTAAAGTGGGTGCAAAACTGTTGAAATTCTATCGTTTAGCACACAAGAATAGCACAATGTGTCTGTAAATGTGCCAAATGGAATGTTAAAGTCTGAGGATTCCTTGGTGGAATGGAGGAAAAAGTGTAATTTTGCACGCGATTTTTTTAAAATTAGGTGTGTTGTACTATTACGACATGCCAATTGTTTGATTCAAACCCCTATTGCAATGAAGAAGCTGACTATAAGAAATTTTGGCCCTATTGAGGTTGTTGAAATAGAGCTGAAACGCATCAATATCATACTCGGTCCTCAGAGCTCGGGTAAGAGCACTGTGCTCAAGGTGGCTTGCTTCTGCGATTGGATTGAACGCCAAGTGGCTATCAGTCAGAATCCGGACAGGTTCTTTAGTCCAAGTTTCTTCGTGAAGAACCTTGTGGAGTTTCATAAGCTTGAAGGATTCATGCAGAAGGACTCGGAAATCAAGTACGAGAATGATTCCATCTCTTTCGCATACGATGCCATGACAAACAAGTGTACGTACGAATGGGCTAAGTCTGCAAAGAAATGGAGCTATCGCCGTACGAAGATCGCTTACATTCCTTCGGAGAGAAATCTGGTTGCAGCCATCTCAAACTGGTATCAGGTGTCGATGAACAACAACAACATCCTGGACTTCATGAAGGAATGGGAGTTTGCCCGTAAGAACTTCGCCAAGAAGGAGAAGATACTAGGATTGCCTTTCAGTTACCGATACAACCCAAGTGACAAGGGTGATCACATTGTCATGTCTAATGGCAGTGAGGTGAAGTTGACGAATGCGTCAAGCGGTTTGCAGTCGTTGGCTCCTCTCTACATCATGCTTCGCTACCTGACCAATGAGTTCTTCAAGGAGACGCATACGAAGGTAGAGGAAGCTATGCTGCGCGACAATCTGGAGCAGATCGTAGCTCGTGAGTGTGCTGATAAGACTCCAGCAAAGCAACTGGAGATTGTGGATAGTATGTTGACTCCTTGTCGTACAGACTTCTTCATCGAGGAACCAGAGGCACATATCTTCCCTTCGACCCAGAAGGATTTTATCTATTCCTTGATTAGTCTGCTGAATGGCAGAAAACGTCACTCTTGCTTCATTGCTACCCATAGCCCATATATCATGACCGCCCTGAACAATATGATACAGGCTGGCGAGCTGATAGCAGAGTCGAAGGAGATGGCGGCTAAGGTTGAGGAACGTTTCGCGAAACGTCAAACGTTGACATACAATGAGGTTGGGGCTTTCGCCATGAAGGATGGTAAAATTGAGTCCATTATGGATGATGAGTTTAAGATGATTTCTGCAGATGCTCTGGATTCAGCATCGCAAGAGATTGCTGACGACTTTAACTTTCTGCTTGGCTTATGAAAAATGTAGCAGAGGTTTGTATTCAGCCTACAACGGACTCCAAGATCAAGTTTGAGGAGAACAAAAGGAAGATTATTTTCTTGAATCCTGACCGTAAGGACTACAAACGGGTGCAGGTGGATGGATGTGCCATTGACGACAAGGTGACTCTGCGTTGCGATAAGTTGCTGGTTTCGGCAGATGAGCATGAGGAACGTTACGTGGAGTTAAAGGGTACGGACGTGATGCATGCCATAGACCAGCTGGAGTCAACGATTGTGAGACTTGGTGAGTTTGATGACAACCGTCATGCGTATGTTATCAGCACGAATGTAGCACCGGCATGTACCACCAAGATTCAGCAGAAAGCGCTTTATTTCAAGAAGAAATATCATTCAAAGTTGGTGGTAAAAGAGAAACAACTTGAAGTGGTATTATATTAAAAGCCCTCTTGCCTTTTATATGGGAACGAAGACTTATGTTACACAATCAATTTTAGTTTTATTAATGTATCGCACGAACGATCAATGTCTCTATCATGGGCAATGTAGATGCTGTCGTACTTCCCTGTGAAAAGATAGATGGCATCTCGTTTGATGTCTTTGACTATTTCCGTCTGAATGTGGTTGGTACTTCCGCACCCTGTAAGAAGTGCAGAAGTTAGGAAGAGGAAAATCAGGAACGAAAATCCTAAAAAAATGCGCTCGAATACCTCGCTTTAAGGTGGAGTTTTTGATGGATCGCCTTTGCACGGCTCGAAATCTAAACGAAAATCATAAGAAGAATCTTTAACGAGGTTGTAAATCTTGATACTCCTTAGCAGCATCGAAGCCGGGGCAGGCTTTGTTGGCGAAGACGTTGTGGCCCGTGATTAGGGCGCGAGGGTACTTGGCTTTGAGTTGCTTTAGGATGGTGCGCATGGCGGCTCGTTGCTCGGGTGTACGGGTGTCGGCTGGTTTGCCGTTAGCATCAAGACCGCCTTCGTAGCAGATGCCGATGGAGTGTTGGTTATGGTTCAGGCAATGGGCTCCTACCATGGACTCGGGACGTCCTTGCTCGATGGAACCATCTCTGCGGATGACGTAGTGGTAACCGATGCACTTCCATCCTTGTTTCTTGTGCCATTGGTCAATTTGGGCTGCGCTGGAGGTCTGGTTGGGACGGACAGCGGAGCAGTGGATGATGATTAATGTGATAGTTCTCATAAGGGTTTAATGGTTTAACCCACATTGCAGCAAGCTTTGAGCCTATATGTTAAATAATGTTTAGAAAATCACCTTAAAGTGGTGTTTTTCCTCCATTTTCTTATGATTTTTAGTTAATAATGGTTAATCTTGCCCGTCGTTCCAGAAAAACGCGC
>JAZRYU010000074.1:0-11910 GCA_045600885.1 Prevotella sp. | reverse complement strand
CTGAAGTTCTTCGTTGATGGCAAGTTCCTCGCGAGCCATTTCCTTCATGTCAGGATCCGACTCGTTCATGATGATGTCCTTCGCCTCAGCAATGCCGTTGAGACAAGCAACATACTTGTCGCGAAGCTTTATGATATCCTCGAGGTCCTTGTATTCGCGAGTAAGCTTCACATAACGTTGCTGGTCAGCAATCACAGAAGGGTCTGTGATGAGCGTTGAAACTTCCTCGTAGCGACTTTGAAGACCTTCTAGTTTATTCAGTAAACTGTTATTCTCCATTAATTCCTGCTAATTTTCTTAACCATTTATATTTGAGAGTGACAACTTTGTATGTTATCAATACCCATCCAAGAAGACCAAGTACTCTCATTACATTATATACATTAGGCAATGTTTCCCAATAATCAAACGTTCTCTTTAATACAACCAAAAAGAGAGACATGCAGATTAAGCCTGAAAAGGAAACCACAATTTTTCTTCTCATACTTATCTTAATACTCAAATACTCCGTTCTCGGAAGTGATTGTGAGGTGCTTGTGATCGCTTTCCTCTATGCGACCGATGATCTGAGCGTCGATGTTGAAAGACTTGCTGATCTCGATAACCTGCTCAGCCTTTTCTGCAGGAAGATAAACCTCAAGACGATGGCCCATGTTGAACACCTTGTACATCTCCTTCCAGTCGGTCTTGCTCTGCTCCTGGATAGTGCGGAAGAGTGGTGGGATAGGGAAGAGGTTGTCCTTGATGACATGGCAGTTGTCGCCAACGAAATGAAGAACCTTTGTCTGTGCACCGCCAGAGCAATGTACCATACCGTGGATGTCAGAACGCATTGCGTCGAGGAGTTTCTTTACTACAGGAGCATATGTACGAGTGGCTGAAAGAACGAGCTTGCCGGCATCAAGTGGTGAACCTTCAACCTCATCAGTAAGCTTCAAACCGCCTGAGTAAACGAGATCCTCTGGCACTTCGCCGTCGAAGCTCTCAGGATATTTCTCTGCAAGATACTTTGAGAATACGTCGTGACGAGCAGAAGTAAGACCGTTGCTGCCCATACCGCCGTTGTATTCCTTTTCGTAAGTAGCCTGGCCGTAAGACGCAAGACCTACGATAACATCGCCTGGCTGGATGTTTGCGTTGTCAACAACATCGCTGCGCTTCATGCGGCAAGTGACAGTAGAGTCAACGATGATAGTGCGAACGAGGTCGCCAACATCAGCTGTCTCACCACCAGTAGCATAAACGCCAACGCCCATCTCACGAAGTTCTGCGAGAAGTTCGTCGGTACCGTTGATGATGGCAGAGATAACCTCTCCAGGCACCTTGAGCTTGTTGCGACCGATAGTGCTTGACACGAGAATGTTGTCTGTAGCACCAACGCAAAGGAGGTCATCAATGTTCATGATGAGAGCGTCCTGTGCGATGCCTTTCCAAACGGAAAGATCGCCAGTCTCTTTCCAGTAAAGGTAAGCGAGTGACGACTTAGTGCCTGCACCGTCGGCGTGCATAATGTTGCAATACTCAGGATCTCCGCCAAGAATATCTGGGATTATCTTGCAGAAAGCCTTTGGATAAAGACCTTTGTCGATGTTCTTGATAGCGTTGTGAACATCTTCTTTCGCAGCTGATACGCCGCGAAGCATGTATCTGTTTGTACTCATTTTCGATGTTTTTGCCCAGCGTAGAAACGCTGGGAACTGTGGCTATAATCGGCGTAAAAGCGCCGGGAACGGTGGCTATAACCGGCGTTAACGCCGGGAAGAGTGGTTACTTGCGGATGCTATTTGCGGATGCCGTTCCAGAACTCCCAGCTTGCGAAGGCTTGGAGAAGGAGCATTTCAAGGCCGTTCTTGGTCTTAGCTCCGTACTTAGCTCCGTTCTTCATGAAGAGAGTGTTGTCTGGATTGTAGATGAGATCATAGAGAATATTGTGATTGTTCATTGCCTCGTAAGGGAGACTTGGACATTCGTTAACGTGCGGATACATTCCGCAAGGAGTGCAATTTATTATGACGTTATACTCCTTGATAATCTCAGGAGTGATGGATTCATACTGGATTGTACCAGGACGCTGATAGCGGCTGACATAAACAGGCTCAATGCCGAGTTGCTGCAGTCCGTAGTAGATGGCTTTTGAAGCGCCGCCAGTGCCGAGGACAAGAGCTTTCTTGTGGTAAGGCATGAGCATTGGCTTGATGCTTTCTGTAAAGCCGATGACGTCGCTGTTATAGCCTGTCAGGATGGTTTTGTTTCCGCTGTTCTCTACCTTGATGACATTAACGGCACCAATGGCTCTGGCTTCAGGGCTGACATGGTCAAGGAACTGCATAACCTTCTCCTTGTAAGGGATTGTCACGTTGAGTCCTTTCAGTTCTGGATTCATTGCGAGGATTTCGAGGAAATTGTCGATAGAGGCAATCTCGAAATTGATGTACTCAGCATCAATGTCTTCATTCTCAAATTTCTCGTTGAAATAGCCTTTTGAGAATGAATGTCCTAAAGGATAACCGATAAGTCCGTATTTGTCCATAATGTTTATGTTTTTAACCGGCGTTAACGCCGGGGAAGAGTCTTAGCTCAGTAGAGAACGTTGGGAAGAGTCTTAGTTCAGCAGAGAACTGCTGGGAATAGTCTTAGATCAGCAGAGAACTGCTGGGAATAGTCTTGTTTGGATTGCTTTGCTGCTTATTTTTCGATAATGTAAAGAGTGCAGATGCCGAAGGTCAGGCGATTGAAGGTGACTTTCTTGAATCCTGCTTTTTTGACGATTCCGGTCATCACTTCGCCTTGCGGAAAGGCTTCGATGGAATGAACCAGATAGTCGTATGAGTTTTTATCGTTTGCAATCATTCTTCCAATCAGAGGGAGGAATGTGTGCGAATAGATTCTGAAGAGTTGCTTCATCGGGAAAACGACAGGCTCGGAGAGTTCGAGGATGGCAAAGACGCCGTTCGGTTTCAGTACGCGATGAATCTCAGTTAAAGCAGCATCGAGGTTTTCGAAATTTCTTATGCCGAAGGATGTTGTGATGATGTCGAAACTTTCATCAGCGAATGTCATCTTTGTGGCATCTTCCTTGCTGAAAGAAATCACTCCGTCGAGGTTTTCCTTTGTGACCTTTTCCCTTCCGACAGCCATCATTCCTTCTGAGATGTCAACGCCGACGACAGATTTCGGCTTAAGCTTCTTTGCCTCGAGTATGGCGAGGTCTCCTGTGCCTGTGGCAATATCCAGGATCTCTGCGCCTGAGGGATTGTTGAGATTGTTAGCAAAAGGCTGGATGCTACAGATAAGCTTGTTACGCCAATAGCGGTCAATTCCTAATGACATGAAATGGTTTATCTTGTCGTATGTTTTGGCTATGCCGTCAAACATACGTGAAACCTGTTTTCCTTTGTTTTCCGTGCCTCCGTAGGGCAGAACCTTTTCTTGCTGATACATTTCTCTTTGTTATGTCACGCTCTGATGTCGCGAAAATTTGGTTGCAAATTTACAAAACTTTTTCTTTTTATTGTAAAAAAATGAACTTTTTTTGCCTTTTGCTTTGCAATGATATGCTTTATGATAATGGGCGAACACAAAGGTCCGCCCAAATATCCTAATTTTTGCTGTTGAAGTTGCTGAGAGCTTCAAAGAATTTGTCGATGTTTTCAAGAGGTGTATGCGGTGGAGTGTCGCATCCGGAAGAGAGCACAAAGTTAGGGAACTTGGCGCATTTCTCAAGGAGTTTCTCTGTGCTGCGGTACATCTCTTCAGGAGTAGAATCCTTGAACACAGAGACAGGGTCTAGATTACCCATGCAGAGAATGTCGGCAGGAGTGTCTTGAAGCACGACATCCATATCGCATTTGTTGCCAACATGGAGCGCAGTTGCACCCGTAGAAACCATAGCCTCAGTACAATGGTTAGTGTTTCCGCAATTGTGAAGAACGACGGCGAAAAAATCATCCTGAACAGCTTCCACGATCTTCTTTACATAAACAGAAGAGAAGGTCTTGCAGTCGTCGTTAGACATCAGTCCGGCAGCAGGTTCAGCCATGACAACACCATTAACGCCAGCAGCCTTCATAGCAAGACAATATTTCAGAATGAAGTCAGTACATTTCTGCAGAAGTTCGTGAGCAGCCTCTGGCTCCTGATAAATGAGAATCATGATTTCCGACATGTCGTAAAGTCTGCCGGCAAGCGAGAACGGGCCGATGCAGCCACCGAGGACAGGTCTGTCTGTGATGCGTTCTGCGGCAAGAAGGTTTGCCTTGAGATACTGCGGAACACGACCAGTCTTGAGCGAAGGAACCTGAAGGTTGTGGATGTCGTCAGAATTGTTGAGCATGTGACCGATGATTGCCGGCACTTCGTTTTCCGTGAAGTGCACTTCCGCTCCAAAGGCTTCGGCTTCTGTGGTGAGATCCATTATCACGGTTGCGGCGTGAGTAGGATATTTCTTTGCTAAAGCGCAAACAGCATTAGCATGTATTTCACCATCGCAGCAAGCTTTCCTTACGGAGTCTCCTGTGAGGTCGATGCCAGGATGCGTCATTATAGGCACAGCCTTTATATCTTTTGCGGCAAGAACGTCGGCTTGCCATTGCTTCATATTAATCTTCATTAGGTTTATGGTATAAGGTGTTTATCTTTTGATCTTGATGTGGAGAGAATGATTCTTCTCCATGTCAATGGCGTATTTCTTCAGAACGCCAGGACCGCAGCTGGAATTACCGACTCCCATCTGAGCGCAGTCGATGTTGAGGTAGATGAAAGGCTCCTCTTCAAGGTCACAGTCGTGAGTGACTGTAGAGAGCTGCTTAACGGAATAAGGCAGAGCAGAGAAGATGAACGGAGCGGCTTGTGCTTCTACGGTGATAGGAGAAATGGACGCAGCACGAGCGGCGGTTTTTGTTGACGCAGGAGCAATAGAGAGCCATTGTGTTTCGCCGTGGTTACCGCTGTCTTGCGGACGGGCAAAGTGAGTGTACTGTTCTGCTATTGTCTGCTTCCATACAGCCATTGTTGCAGCAGCTGTGCGGTCAGGGTAAGTGTCCATAGGACCGAGACCGTGCCATGTGAGAATGTTCTGCTGGTTCTTGCCTGCGTTAGCAGGAAGCTTGAGAGTTATTCCTAGGCATGGGAGTGGAGGGAGCTTGCCTTCTTGACGGAAATCTGCGGTGAAATCTATGGCAGAATCCTTCGTTGTCTTTGCTTTATAGCTTACGATAACGCAACCTTCGAGAGCGCAGTAGACAACGGTTTGAGTGGCTTGTGCAGAGCCGTCGGAGAGGGTTTCAATCTTGAGCGGAGAGATTATTGAATCGCGGAGATTGTCGAGATTGTTCTTTGTCCAGTCTTTTGCTATCCAGTTTCCGAAGCCTTTGTCGTTGTCTGTTGGAGCGCGGAAAAGATGCGGAGTGAGGATAGAGAAGAGAGATTCAAGGGATTCTGACTTTGACTCTGACTTTGATTGGCGGCTCGGAAATCCTCGCCCTACAATCTTTGATACAGAAGGCTTTTTCGCAGATTCAAGATTAAACTGCTGCCATGTTACGATGTGGCCTTTCTTTGCCCAAGGTTTGTCAACAGCAAGTTTGGCATAGGCGTTGAGATAACCGTCTTTTTCGTCTGTTACGAGTTCAAAGTCGGAGAGGTTGACGTGAGCATCGCGAGAGATAATCTGGAGATCTTTCGCTGAAATTTTTTGCGGCTCGGAAATCCTCGCCCTACTAGCAGCAGGGAGAGACGATTTAGGCACAATCTCTATTGGCGAATAGACCTTCTTCATTTCAAGGTATTTTGCCGTTTCTTCGCGGTCGCTTGTTACGACACCTTTTACGCAGAAAGCCTTCAGGTTCGGCTGGTCGTTGAAGTCACCGCCGTAAGCCTTCATGATCTTTCCGTCTTCTCGCAGAACCTTTATTTCTCCGTCAGCCCATTCCCAGATGAAGCCGCCGAGCATACGAGGATGAGAGTAGATCTCATCCCAATATTCCTTGAAGTTTCCGAGGGCATTACCCATGGCGTGAGCGTATTCAGATGTGAGGACAGGGCGGAGAGTAGGGGCTTCTGACTTCTGGTTGGCAAGTTGCAGAAGTCGTTCCCAGCGAGCATTTTCTGGGCGCTCCATATTGTTATCGGCAACACCAGGGTTAAGATATTCATCCATTGTTCGTGGATAGAAGCGCGAGATTACGTCAACGGTCAAAGGATCATTTCCGTTTTCTCCCTGAGCACCTTCGTAGTGAATAGGTCGGGTAGGGTCGAAGTCGCGGATCCATTGAGAGCAGGTGGCGAAGTTTGCGCCATAACCACTTTCGTTTCCAAGGCTCCACATGATGACAGACGGATGGTTTCTGTCGCGAATGACGCAGCGCTGAGTGCGGTCAAGCCAAGCGGCAGTCCATTCCGGATCTTGAGCAAGCTTACCGCGCAGACCATGCTCCTCAATGTCCATCTCGTCCATGACATACAGTCCGAGAGAGTCGCAGAGAGCATACCATCTTTCCGTGTTCGGATAATGGCAGGTGCGAACGGCGTTTACGTTTCCGCGCTTCATGAGAAGGATGTCGCGAAGCATATCTTCCTCGGTCATAACCTTGCCGAGAGTAGATGAGAACTCATGACGATTGACGCCACGAAGACGAACCTGCTTACCGTTTACGAGCAGCATTCCGTCGCTAATCTGGATATTGCGGAAACCAACTTTCTGCTCCAGTTGTTCGATGGTTTCGTTAGTGTCTTTGTTTCGGAGAGAGAGACGGAGGGTGTAGAGATAAGGCGTCTCTGCCGACCAAAGATGCGGATTGTCCACCTTGAGCGTCATCCATCCCCACTTGCTGTAGCCTCGCTGCGGAGTACGAGCATTGAGGATAGCACCTTTCGCACTGAGGTTGAGCATGGTGTCAACAGGCGCAGAGAGAGGCTGAGGGTTTATCTGCCTGCCATCGGCGTCAAAGAGATCAGCCGTGATGGAGAAATTCGCGCCAGAGCCCTCGAAGGCGGGAGAGACGGAAAGGGTAGGATTGATGGTTAAAAGCCAGGAGCTGAGATCGGCTTGGGAAGGGGATGAGCTGAGATCGGTTTGCGGAGCGGTACGGATGCCGACATCGCTGATGCGGATATTGTCGGTGGCGTAGAGAGAGACAGAGCGATGAAGGCCTGCAAGTCGCCATTGATCCTGATCCTCAAGATAAGAACCGTCAGAATATTTGTAAACCTTCAGTGCGATGAGCATTCTAGACCCGCCCTCAGAAGGAACGATGAATTCAGCTGGTTCCATTGAGCCTTGCGAATAGCCTACATATTTTCCGTTTACATACACTTCAACGGCGCTTGCTGCACTGCCTATTCGGAGGTGAACAGTCTTGTTCTTCCAAGCATCAGGAATGCTTACCCATCGGCGGTAGCAGCCGGTAGGGTTGCGCTCAACGAATGCCGTGAACTTTTCCTTCGGTTCTTGCGTAACATATGGCGGATTAATCTTGAAGGTGTAGCCGGAGCTGCTGTAGATAGGTGTTCCGAAGGCTTGCTTTATCTTTCCGTTAGCCGTTTCGAGAGGGAAAGAGTTGCTGCTTCTGTCAAGGATCATGGCGTTTACCTCCCAGTCGCCTGGAACGGGAAATTCGCACCAATGAGAGTCATCGAAGTCAGTTCGGAAGAATCCTTCTGGCTGAGCGTCAGGAGTCTTTGTCCAGTTGAATTTCCAAAGTCCGTCGAGCGAGATCTCGCGGTCGCCTTTCTTTTCAGCGAAAGGCATGAAGTCGGCACGCGGAGCTTCGCGATGCTGTGAGAGCACGTGCTGGTCTTCCCATATTCTGTAGTCCGACTGAGCAAACGTAGCTGTCGGGATAAGGGTTAGTATGAGGGCGGCAGTTATATTCTTCATAGAGGGTTATTAAGTTATGATGTCTTTCTGTATTCCGACGGCGATTTGCCTGTGTTCTGCTTGAAGTTTCGTGCAAAATATTTCGGATCAGAGAAGCCGACGGAGTAAGCTATTTCCGAGATGTTCATCTCAGGATTGTTTACGAGCAGATGGCAGGCGTGTGAGATGCGGAGATTCTTAACGAAATCGTTTGGCGAATATCCGAAGATGCTCTTCACCTTTCCATACAGAACGCTTCGGCTGATTCCGAGAGCCTTTGCAATGTCATCGATCATGAGGTCTTCGTTTCCGATGTTCTGCTTAACGAATGTTGTCAGCAGATGTACGAAGCGCGTATCTTGCGGCGTTAGCATTTTTTCTGTAGAGCCTTCAGCGTTGTCAGCGTTGGCATCAGAAACATCAGCGTTCTGCGTGTCAGGAGTATTGCCAACAGCTGCGGTGGCGTTCTGGGAATTATCCTTCTTTTCAGCGATGGAATTGCCGGAGAGCTGGTTCTCAGTAAGTTTGTTGCGCCACGTTTCCTGAAGCATCTTGCGGTTGTGGATGATGCTTTCCACGCGCAGCTGCAGGTAAGCGATGGAGAATGGCTTTGTGATGTAGTCGTCAGCACCTTCCTGCAGACCTTCAATGCGATAGACATCAGCCGTACGCGCTGAGAGGATGATGATAGGAATATGGCAGATAGCGTTGTCAGCCTTGATGTGCTTGATCATCGTGATGCCATCCATTACCGGCATCATGATGTCAGTGATGATGAAGTCTGGCTGCTTCTCCAGAGCGAGTTTTAGTCCCACCTTTCCGTTCTCAGCCTCAATGATCTTGTAGTGAGTAGAGAGGGCAGTAGAGAGGAAATAGCGAAGCTCGTCGTTGTCTTCCACCACGAGGATGGTTATCTCGTCAATAGTGTCAGGAGAAGATTTTGTCAGTTCGCCCTTAACGGTGTTTTCCTCCTTGCTGTCTGCTGGTGCAGCCTGTGGTGCAGGAGATTGCTCGATGTCAGCATTCAGCTGTTGCAGCTTGTTGAGGTCGAGCGATTTGTCCACGAGCGAGAGCATTCTCTCCGAATTGTTCTCAATGAACTGCAGATAGTTTCTAGCCTTGTCGGACAGTTCTTCCGTCTTGAGCACCTCAGAGACAGGACCGCCGATGAGAGTCAGCGGAGTGCGCAGCTGATGGCTTATGTTGGTGAAGAATCGCAGTTGCTGCTCCTTGATCTCCTTCTCTATTCGGGCAGTGTTTCTGAGTCGATAGACATAGAAGATTGAGTAGAGGATGCCAGAGATGAGCAGAGCGTAGAGAATCATTGCCCACGGAGTTTCCCAGAATGTAGGAACGACGTGTATCTTGATTTCCGTGTTATTGTCCATCCAGATGCCCTCGCTGTTAGTAGAGCGCACTTCGAGGGTGAAGTCTCCAGCAGGAAGGTTGCTGAGCGGAGCACTGTGTTCAGAGCCAACGTAAGCCCATTCAGAGTCAATCTCGCGTATTCTGTAAGCGTAGCGCACGAGGGAGTTTCCGCTGTAGTCCAGGGCAGAGAAATAAACCAGAGCGTTATGCTTGTCAGTAGGCAGCGAGATTTCCTTGCTGTTAAGCAGCGGAGTGATTGATTCGTCGCCTTGATAATGTATTCCGCTGAACACGATAGTAGGCTTGAAGCTGCTTTTCTTCTGCGTCTCAGGATTGAATTTTATCACACCTCCCATGACAGGCACATAGATGATGTTCTCCTTCTGGTCGTAGCAGGTCTTACCCTCGCTCATCTCAAGGTCTTTGCCCCAGTCTTGAGAAGAGAACACGTTCAGTTCCTTTCCATCAGCCGAGTAGCGGTGAATGGTGTTTTCTCCGATAGCCCAGATGAATCCGCGTTTGTCCTCTATGAGCGACAGGACGTTACCGATCTCGCTTCTGGTGATGATCTCGTCAGTTTCCAGTTTCTGCACGCCGCCGCCCATAGTAGAGACGAAAGTGCTGTTTGACTTTGTGCAGCAGAGCGTCTGCAGAACGTCTCGAGCTATCAGCGGATGTTCCTCTTCCGGATTGTATGACTTAACCTTCATGCGTATGTTTTCCGGCGAAGAGAAATTGCCGTCAATGGTTATTATTCCGTCGGCAGTCGAGAACCAGATGTCGCCGTTCTTTCCGCTGTTTATTCGGCGCACTTTCTGCAAGTCTCCTTGCTGCAGAACGAATGTCTTGCAGTTATTCTCGCTGTAGAATTTATCGCCTATGCGAAGCATGAATCCGTGGAGGTATGTGCAGAACCACAGTCTGCCTTCACTGTCCTCGTTAATGTCGAAGTAGTCGTCGCACGCAATGCCCGGAGTGTTGTCTTGTGTGAAGTGTTCAACGCTGTATTTGTTCTCGCTTCCAGAGAGCTTGTAGAGACCACTTCCGCGTGTGCCAACCCAGATGTTTCCGTTCTTGTCTTTGTGGAGGGCGTAGATGCCGCTCTCAGAGAACTTTGTGAGCTTAGACGAAGGCTGCTGTGCAGAGTATTCCGCAGGATGCAGGGTGCCGTCAGACGAGTAGAAACCCTTCATTTTTCCGTCGGCAGAGACGAGCGCGAGATGTCCGTCCTTTGAACCTACGAGTATGTTTCCTTTGCCGATTGACTCCAGTGAGCGCATTTCCACGCCGTTGATGACAGGAGTGTAGTGGAAGGTGTAGTTGTTGAAGCTCAGCAGATAGAGGTTTCTTGCCATCGTAAACCACATGTTCTTGCGGTTGTCAGAGAGCTCCTTGCTAATCTGAATCATTGGGAAAGCAGCTCCGCCGTTTGTCCGGAAGTCTATCGGAACGAGCTGTCTGTTCGGCTCGTCGTAGTAGCAGAAGGCGCCGCTTGGGGTGTTGAGCCAGATGGTTGACTGAAGGTCTTCATGGAAGAGGGTAGAGCGGCATGTTACTTCAGGCCATGATTCAGGCTGAGTGAACGAAAGCTTCTGCTGCGTGTTGTTCTTCTGGTCTATCATCAGCACTTCTCCCGTGCCGAGTATGCTCCATATTCTGTCCTTGCTGTCGGAGAAGACGTTGTTAGTGTTTCCCTCTGCAATTCTCTTCACTGCATGACCTTTCTTGCTGATGGAGTATATGCCGGAGTTTGTGGCGAGGAGTACGTTTCCGTTATTCTGCTGGCAGCAGGTGTTTATCTTCTCTATGTCCTGTGGCAGAGGCAGCTGTGTGAGGTCGTCCGTCTCAGCTTTGAAGATGTATGCCTTGTCAGAAACCACGATGTAGTCGTTTTCCGCAGCGAATATCTGAGCGTTTGGAGCTTTGTGGTTTTTCTTGCCTTTGTAGAGTCTGAAAGTCTTCTCTCCGATGATCCATTCTCTCTCGTTGATGTATCTTACGTTAGCGCATATTTCCGCTTCTGCGAGGCCTGTAGGCTCAATGTCCATCTTCTCTTCCTGTATTCTGACGTTCGTGCCGTTCTTTCCGAGAATCCATACCGCATCGTTAGGAAGCACTACGATGCTGTTTGTCTCGTAGCCTTGCAGACCGATTTTCTCAAGTTCAGGCTGGAAGTCAATGTATCTCTGTTCCTTTGCAGAGAGCTTGTAGAGTCGGCTGTCGAAGGTTGTTATCCATACGTCTCCGTTGTTAGTTGGCGCAAGTTCGTGGAGTCGGTTGCTTGTAAGCACCTGCCCGTTGCCCATAGGATTGATGAAAGGGTTGAAGCGGTAGCCGTCATAGTTGCAGAGTCCGTTCCAAGTGGCTATCCAGAGCATTCCGTTTGGTGCAACAGCTATTGTGGAGATAGTGCTTGAAGGCAGACCGTCTGCCATGGTGAACGTGCGGAGATTGCATCCTGGCTGAGCGGTGCTTGCAGTCGGGATGATAAGGAGGGTAAGGGATAATATGAGGAGTTTGATGTATTTCATGATTATGTATCTTTCTTTTTCGGCTTCTATATAACTAAACCTCATTTATCCACAAGCCGCAAGTTCGTTTTGCATTCTCGACAGCTTTCCTTGCATTCTTTCAATGCTCTTGCTGAGTTGCTTCTTGCGATGCTCGGAATATACTGAGGCATTGTA
>JAZRYU010000073.1:0-5075 GCA_045600885.1 Prevotella sp. | reverse complement strand
AATGGTATCTTTTCTAGCTTTTCGAGGGCAGCCTTATCAAATGGATGCTCATATTGATGGTGCTCAAGTCCTGTAAGTATTCGTTTATTGTTTATCATCATGGGATTATGGTCTTTTGTGAGTTAGCGTATTGAGTTAATGTTGTAAGACGAGTTTGCAAATGTGGATGGTATGCTTCTAATTCCTTGTACTCATGATAAGCTGATTGATTGGACTGCATACCGAGTTTCAGGAAGAGGTTGATGATAACTTCCAGATTTTCGCAGCAGATAAGTCCTGCTCTGTCGGCATTGAACTCTGACTGGCGACACCACCGTTTCATGGGAACCTCTATCGTGTCGGAAATCATAGGACCGAATATCTCTGACGAGTTGTTAAGCGTATCAAGCAAACCATTTACAGTGTGGCAAGCCAAATTACCTTGCTGATGATGTCCAAGCTCGTGACCGATGATGAATCTGAGTTCCTGTTCACTGAGACGAATGGTTGACATTCTGCTCAGAAGGATGAGTCTTCTGCTTTTTACCTCAATACTCAGGGCATTGATGCCTCGTATCTGTCCGGTGACGTAGAGTTTCGGAAGATTTACGAATCCAAGCCGTTTGCAACAACTCTTGTAAATCTTGAAGAGTGACGGATGTGTGAGCGCACTTAACTCTGTAGATTTGCGAATCAGTTCCTCAAGTTGACAGGCATAATAGGTGTCAGCTATCTTTTGAAGTCCTGACTTTGTAATGCTGTTGTTCAGGAAATCTCCGATGTAGTTTTCTTCCCATGTGGCATACCATGCATCGGCATCCTTCGGCAATTCTTCTGGTTTGTCGAAAGTGGGAGTCGTTGAATTTATGAATGAATCAACGAATGCCATTGCATCTTGGTATGTCTTCTTTAGTGGGTTCATACTCTATAGGAGTTTCACATTCATTGATTTCTACCAGCAAATATTGTCTAAATGCCTAATTCATCCATAAAATCGTCCAATCGCTTGCTAAAACTCTCTTTTGTGGTACTTTCGCCACCTGTTATACGATTAACTATCGGATTGATTTTCGGTGCAAAAGCTGCTGCGCTATAGCATAAGTCGGAAAAAGAGGATTTTTTTGCTACTTTGGCAGCCATCTTAGGGAAAGAGTCATTTGAAGCGTCAACGTGCCCCATGTTACCGATGTTATCATCTACCGATAGTTCGTAATCTTCGTCCATCATCATCATCACGGATTCAAGTTCCTGAGGATTCTCCGCAAGATACTGACGCACTTGATTTCGCTCTTCTTTCGTAACTTTGCCTTCAGCGTATGCTGCAAGCAGTTCATTTGAAATTTTCATGCTCTTTACTTTTTAATCTATTGTGACGATGAGTTTTCTAAGTTCTTCTTTTGCTCTCTGCATACGGACATCCACATATCCAGGAGTTGGGATGACACGTTTGCCTTTGTCCATACGAACTATGCCATGCTTATCCCATGACTGTTGCATCAATTCGGCTATCTCTTTGCTACTGTAACCTTGCAGACGTTTGAGAACCACAAATCGCTGGTCAGGATCCTCCAACTTGGCTATCGCCTCCATGAGCATTGCCTTTTGGCGGTTGCGCTCAATGTCGGGGTCAGAGAGTTGTATTGTGGGCTTCTCTGGATCATCGTCATCTATAGAGACGGTGATTTCTCCGTCTTCTATCAGCTGTTTGCGAACATCGAGGAAATGACGGAACGAAGTCCTCTTGAACCAATATCCAAAAGAGCTTCGCCATTCAAAGGCACTTAACTTGTGCCATTCACCATCTTCTCCTCGAAGATAGATGAACAGGCTTTCTACAGCATAGTCGTACCACTCCATATCCTTGATGATGTCGAGGAAAAGCTTATGGAGCAGTGGTGAATAGCGATCCCAAAGAAGATAGGTAGCAGCCTCTTCGTCGTGCTTTTTCTCATCGGTGATAAGCACAACAATATCCTTGTCGCTAAGTTTTTCGTATCTTTTCTTGAAAATGAGTTCCATGTTATTCGGATTTGTCTGAACTGGTTTCTACTGGTTCCAGTTTGTCCTTTGCAATATAAGCAGTCGTAATGGTGAATAATCCATCAACTACGATGCCGATGCGCTGCTGACCTTTGTATCGTTTTACTATTCCTTCAACGCCAGCAAAAGGTCCGTCTTTTACTCTTACCAACTGACCTTCTTTGAATTTTTCTACCACAAACGGCTCCAGGTGTTTGTCCTCTGCTTCAGCATCGCAGATTTTCATTAGAGAAATCATCTGCCATTGTGGAATTACAAGAGGCTCTTTTGTGCCGTCATGATGCAGATTGTAATAGAAACGGAGGTATTTGGTGTCCTCATGATTATCGAAGACATATTCTTTCAGCTGTTCGTAACTGCCAAATGCAAAAAGAAGGTTAGGAAGACGGCTCTCAACAATAGTTTCTATCTTACCGTCAGTGAACTTGGTATTGGTAATAGTTGGATAAAAGGCCTCAATGCCTTTTTTTGAAAAAAACTCATAAGCCTTTCTTTCTCTTCCATAAGTACATCTAATAGCATACCAATGGGGGATTGTTTCAGGCTTAGGCTTACGTTTAATTGTTTTGACAGGTGCATTTCTGGTGGACACCCCTGTTTGTGAATTCACCTCCTCTGAGGGAGTATGAACTTCGGGGAGGACGTTGGGAATAACCCCAGCGTTGGGAGGAATTATGCCGTTTCCTCGACGGTTCTGAACATCTTCATTTTTTATGTCCATAATATACACTAAACAAATTCTAAGCAGAACTTTGCTTAAGTACATCGCTATGTGAATTAGTTTTCCTTATTCACCTTATTAAAATAATCGCGTACAAAGTTATAACTTTTTCTTCAAATATAAGAATAAAAATGAAAGAAAGTGAAAGAAATGAAAGAATATTTGCTAAAATATCTAAATTTTGGCATTTAAAATTGCTAATTTTATTCAAAAAAACAGGGATTTTGTAGTCTTTACTTTTCAAAAAGCAAGAGATACTCCATCCATCTTCGACGTTGGAGATATGGATGCCTTTTGCCTTTGTAATGACAATAGTCTAGCAGATCAACAAGGATGTTTCGATTGCCAACATCCAGTTTCTTCAGGAGTGTACTTTTGGGCTTGTTCTTGTTGCCAAGCAGTGATGCACAGCCACAGTTGTAACTGACACATCCCAGTAGCAAGCTGTCAGCACCATATTGTCGGAACATGGCACAGTTTTTTCGTAAGTCGCTACGCAAGATGGAGTCGGCTTGATGTTCAGTAATAGGATATGTCAGGTTCTCGCCAGATCGTATTCTATGACCATAACCGATATAGGGATAGTCCTTTCGGGTGTGCCATTGTTCATAGTACTTTGTTAGCGTAACAGCACGCTCAAAAGGTGGCAGTTTCATCAGATTATGACAATTCTGCGGAGAAGCACTCATGGCTCCACCGCAGAACAGCATAACGGCAATCAATATTTGTCGTATCATTTTCCTTCTTTCTTTCCCAAGATAGTTTCAATCATGTTCTTAACATCCTGAGTAACAGCAACGAAGTTCTTGTAAAGGACTTGTTCCTTTTCCTCGGGTGAATCAAACTCATAAAAGACAGGGAGAGGACACTTTTCATATTGTGCTTCTTCCTTCTTTATGGCGGCAATATCAAGGTCTGTCTTGCAGAAGAACTTACTGGTTTTGAACTCTTCGGCTTCCTGTATATTCATGCTTCCTCCTCGACCGGTCTTTGTCTTCTGGAAGTCGCGAGCCACCTGTCCGCAAATCCAGCCTGTAGGCATGTCGGATATTTTGGATGCAGGAACAAGGCTATCCATATTCTCATTGGGGTTGATGGAAGTGCGGTCACGGTCTATAGTTACGCCCTTCTTCAACTGTACAACTTTTCCGAAGATGTCATTGCTCAGCCATTCAAGGGTTTCCTTGGAACGTGCAGAGCCAGACACCACGTTACCTACAGTGGTGATGATCTTTTGCATACCTACCTTGCCGTAGTCGGCTTCAAGCTGTGGCAGTTCCTGGAATCCAAGGGCTACACTAACCTTGTTGCTTCGGGCAGTACCGATAAGACGGTCTATCTTATGGAAGTACAAGGTAGGCAGCTCATCGACGATGATACTTACAGGGATATTCTTACCCTGACCAGTATTGACACGAGTGACAAGACGGTTCAGAATAAGGGCATTCAGAGCACCGATGATACTCTCCATTTCAGGGTCGTTGGCAATGAGTAGGTAGGAAGGGTTCTTCGGATCAGATACCTTCAGGTCGAAGTCGTCGCCATCCTTGTGGAATATCCAGTATGACTCTTTTGTTGCCAATCGAGAGGTGAAGACACGTAGTGTACCTATCATACCTTCCAACTGTTCCATGGCTTTGTTCTTCAGCGCGGTCTGGAAAGGACCAAGCAGAGGGGCTACCTCATTGTCGGTTTCCAAAACCTCGAAGATGGTTTGGTAACTTTCGTTAAGGAAGGAAAGGATGTGTGGCATATCGCTATACTTGCCAAGCCAGTAATAACCATCCTTTTCAGCATCAAGGAGGTTGCCATCCCAATCAAACACTCTGCCTGTCGGCTTCATTCGTCGGGTCTGCTTATCCTCTACCTTTTCGGCTTTCAGCAGTTTGCCGTTTTTGTCGTATGGCTCACGCTCATAGTTGACAAAGAAGTAGATGCAAGCAGCCAAAAAGTTTACAGCAGAGGTCTGGAAGAACTGGTCGCTACCGCCACCACCTTCCTTCTTTCCCTTCTGTAAGGATTCAAGCAAAGTTTCGGCTGTCTCAGATGCTGCAGCCAAGTTTGGAATATACTTTCGTTGTATTGGGTTGACTCTTCGGGAATGACTGACATCTACAAAGTTAATGTCGTTGAACTGAAAATCCTTCTTCGCTCCATGCAATGCTCCTTGCTTTTTGTTCAGGCAATAAGCATAGTAGAGCTTTTGCGCAAGTGTTGGCCATTTGTAGTCGTAGACTACCATAGCAAACCCTTTCTTGGAATGCTGTCTGATGAATGGTTCAATGACGGAAAAAGTCTTACCAGAACCAGGTGTTCCTACCACCCAAGTGCCTCG
>JAZRYU010000072.1:0-7928 GCA_045600885.1 Prevotella sp. | reverse complement strand
AGTATGTTTCTGTTTGGCATTTCATGAGAGCTCGCTCTCAAGGAATGACGAACAGAAAGATACGGAATCTTGCAAGAGATTCTAAAAGGACTTCAAAAAGTGTTTTTCTTGTTTTTGTTAAAAGGGTGGGAAACTTCAGTAATATCATAATTAGTTAAAGAAAGGGTGCATCAGTTACATAGAATAACCGATGCACCCTTCTTGATAATGACCTTTACCATGTACTATTTACCATTTACCATTTACCATGTACAATGTACAATTACCATTGGGGCATTCTTTGTCATTTTATCAGTCATCGCAGTCCCAATGAACAGATGACTAAATGATAATGGTACATGGTAAATGGTACATGGTAAATGCCTATTACTTCTTAAAGAGCTTTGGAGCCATCTCGTGAAGGCTGCGACGCCAAGTGAGGAATTCGTGAGCTGTGCCCTCTGAGATGTAAGCCTCTGCGTTGAAGCCAGCAGCCTTGAGTTCGTCAGCAGCAGCCTTTACGCGGTCTGGACCTTCCTTGCTACCGCAAGTGATGAACATGAGCTTTGGAGCCTGCTTGCCCTCAAGTTCCTTTGGATTGTAAGTGCCACCTGAGAAGAGTCCCCAGTAGCCGAACACCTCTGGACGGTTCAGAGTGATGGAGTGAGTCTCCATACCACCCATAGAGAGGCCAGCCATTGCGCGGTTGTTGCGGTCAGCCTTTGTGCGGAAGTGAGAGTCGATGTAAGGAACCAGCTCGTCAACCAGTACAGTCTCGAAGTCCTTAGTGCTGAACTGGCCGATAGAGCCGAAGCGAGCCTCGTTAGTCATACCGTAAGTCATGACAACGATGAAAGGAACACACTCCTTGTTGGCAATCATGTTGTCCATGATGAGGTCAGCCTTACCCTGGATGTTCCAAGAAGTCTCGTTCTCACCCCAACCGTGCTGGAGGTAAAGTACAGGGTACTTCTGCTTAGACTTGTCGTAACCTGCTGGAGTGTAAACCCAAGCGTCCTTCATCATGTTAGTGCTCTTAGAGAAGAAGCGAACCTTCTGAAGGTTACCGTGCTCAATGTCCGAGCGGTTCTCATAGAACTCACCGTCGTGAGCAGGAACCTCAGTACCACTCTGCCAACGGCTGCCACCGTAGAAGCTTGCAGTACCAGGGTCAAGAACCTGAGCGCCGTCAATAGAAAGAGTATAGTAGTGGAAACCTTCGTCCTCAGGAGCAAGAGTAGTGCCCATGAAAGTACCGTCCTTCTGCTTCTTGAGAACAGTGCCAGCCATGCCGCCGCCGAGACCAGCAGAAGCGATAACATAAGTAGCAGCAGGAGCATTCACCTTGAAGCGGATGTAGCCCTCAGAGTTCACCTGTGGGTACTCCTGACCAGGCTGACAAGTAGCGCAAGGCTTGAAGTCCTCCTTAGGCACAGCGTTGTCAATCTTAGGATCAAAGCTTACAAGCACCTTGTAGAGATTCTTCTTCTTGTATTCCTTGTCGAATGGGAGAGGGTAGTTGTTCTCGCCGAGCCATGAGTCGCGGTCAGAGAGGTTCCAGAAAGTCACGCAGTCAATCTTCTCGTGATACTTGCGGAGCAGGCGGAAAAACTTGTTGTACTGATACTCCTGGAGAGTCTTCTGGTCGTTGGTAACCTTCGCACCCTCGTTGCGAGAGAACTGGAGCTGACCACCCATCTCCTGGTTTACGCGGATGTCAAGCTCAGTAACGTGGATATGGTCAACAATCTCGCTGTACTTCTTGATGGCAGCCTCCATGTCCTCCTCAGAAGGACCGTAGATGTTGTAGTGAGCCTGCATGCCGATACCGTCAACAGGCACACCGTCCTCCTTCATCCTCTTGATCATGTTGTAGATGCGGTCGCGCTTTGTAGGGTCACACTCGTTGTAATCATTATAGAAGAGCAGAGCCTTAGGGTCAGCCTCATGAGCAAATTCAAAAGCCTTGCGGATAAATTCGTCGTTGCCAACAATCTTGAAGAAGTGAGAGTCGCGGAGAGGCTCACCCCACTTAGAGTCGCTGATAGCCTCGTTGAATACGTCCCAGCAGTAGATTACGTCGCTGTAGCGCTTAACTACAACGTCAATGTGCTCCTTCATGCGCTGGTAGAGCACATCCTTGCTCACGTACTTCAATCCCTCGTATGGGCTTGCAGGACGCTGTCCGCGCTGACCAGGCTGACCGCCCTGAGGACGCTGGCGAGGCTGAGAGGCGCGTTCGTTCAGTTCCTTCTCCTGCTTCTTGTTGTAGTCGTAGAACATCCAGTCAGCCATCTGTGAGTGCCACATCAGGTTATGACCGCGAAGCTTGATGCCGTTCTTGCGGCAGAAGTCAGCAATCTTGTCAGCACGTTCAAAGTTCCAAACGCCTGGAGCAGGGTGCATCTCGCCAGGCTTCATGTCGTTTTCGGCAGTGATGCTGTTAAACTCGTCCTGAATGAGCTTTATCTGCTCGTCAGTAGAGATGTTGCGCTGGTTCACGGCAACACCAATCATAAAGTAATCCTTGTAAGCCACCTTCAAAGTCTTCAGACCTGCGAAAGGATCTCTGCGCTGACGCTGAGCATTTGCCGAAAGGCATACCATGCACAGCATTGCAATAGAAAAAAGTTTTAGTTTCATAGGTATAGTGAATTGTTAGTAACTTTCTATTAGACAATAATTAGCCTTTAGAGTAAAAGCTTGGCGATGCAAAATTAAATGAAAAAGCCCACATTACAATAAGCAATGTGGGACAATATCTTTAAATGTTTCCGTAGCAAAGGTTTTTGATACGGTTCCTAGCCGAATGTTTACATATTTCCTATTGTTACTTTTACCGAAGCAACTCTTCTTCCCTCCACCTTCATGACCTCAAAGCGGTAGCGGTTGTGGGTGAAGACCTCGTGCGGCTTAGGGAAGTCGCCCTTCATTTCAAGAAGAAGTCCAGCGAGAGTGTCTGCTTCGCCCTGGATTTCCTCAAACTCTTCGTCGTCAAAGTCGAGCACTTTCTGCATGTCTGTGAGCAGAGTCTTTCCTTCAAAGATGTAGGTGTTTTTGTTCAGTCGTGAGTACTGCTTTGTCTCCTCGTCGTATTCGTCGTTGATCTCGCCTACGATTTCCTCAAGGATGTCTTCCATTGTCACGAGTCCGGAAGTGCCGCCAAACTCATCCACCACGATGGCGATGTGCACCTTATTCTCTTGGAACTCCTGCAGCAAAGCGTCAATTTTCTTTGTTTCAGGCACGAAGTAAGGAGGGCGAATGAGCGACTGCCAGCGGAAGCTGTCAGGCTTTCCGAGGTGTGGCAGAAGGTCCTTGATGTAGAGGATTCCGCGGATATTGTCACCATTGTCTTGATAGACAGGGATTCGACTGTAGTTGTTCTCAACGATGCAGGAGATAACATCGCCGAAGCTTGCCTTTATGTTTATATCCACGATGTCTTTTCTGGAAGTCATGATCTCCTTCGCAGTCTCGTCGCCGAAGCGGATGATGCCTTCAAGAATCTTCTTCTCCTCTGCAATGTCCTCTTTATCAGTCAGTTCCAGAGCCTGTTCCAGTTCATCTACGCTCATCACATGATTGTCTTCCGTGACCATCTTCTCAGCCACGATGCTTGTTTTCAGTAGCAGGTTCTCCATAGGCCAGAATAGTGTGCGGAAGAACGAGATGCCCTTAGCTGCCATACGACAAAAGGCGAGTGTGGACTGACGGGCGAAAATCTTAGGGAGAATCTCGCCGAAGAGAAGGAGAATGAATGTCAGAAGAACGGTAAGCACGATAAATTCCAGAACTACGTTGCCTCCAAAGTCAATCAGATTCGAGAAGACGTAGTTGCAGAGCATGATTATCGTGACGTTCACGAAATTGTTCGTGATAAGAATTGTGGCGAGCGTACGTTCGCTGTCCTCTCTCAGTTTGTTGATGAGCTTGTCCGTTGCGGTCTTCTCGTCCTCAAGTTTGTCTATGTCTTTTGGTGATAGGCTGAAGAAGGCTATCTCGCTGCCACTGGCAAAGCCTGAGAGGAGTAGGAGGAGCGCAATGAGGATGATGCTGATGATGATACCTGTCGATGGGCTGTGGAAGGTTACGCCGCTGAAGGTGTCGTTGATGGCTGCTGATATACTCGATATATAGTCGTCCATTTATTAATTGTAAATTAAAAATTAAAAATGAAAAATGAAAAGTGGGAAGTGAAGATTTACTTGCGTAGGGATCTAAAGCGAAGCATTTTTCACTTTTCAGTTTTCGTTTTTCACTTTTTTCGGCGAAAGCATTTCCATGCTCTCTGCCTGGATTTCGGTTACGTCCTTGCGTTGTCCTGACTGGTCAACGTAGCTACGATAGCGCAGGCGACCTTCAATGTATAGCTTGTCGCCTGTGTGTACATATTCCTCAACGGTCTTGGCGAGCTTTCTGTACAATATGATGGTGTGCCAGTCGGTGTGATCAGGCACCTCTGTTCCGTTGGCAAGGGTATAGCCGCGCTCGGTGGTGGCGAGGGATATGCGTGCCACTGCCTGGTCATGGTCGAAATAGCGCACCTCAGGTTCGCGACCGACGTTGCCGATGAGCATTACTTTGTTCATAGTGTCTGTACTTCTGGCTTATCTCCGAGGAAACGATACTGGAAATTCTTTCCCTTTACAGAAGGGAACTGGCTGCGTGAATCCACCTTCTGCTGCAGGTGGTCAACGAGTCGGTTGTAGCAGTCGGCTGCCGACATTGCCTTGCACTGTGCTATGAAGCGAGTGTCTATATATACGCATTTGCCTGTGTTTGGATTAACTACGACGCGCTTGAACTCCATGCAGCCCTCGTACCATCCGAAGCGTTCTTCGTTGAGGTGCTGGAGTATTTCGTTCTGCTGCTGTTTTGCGGCAGAGATGAACTCTTCGCCGTTGGCCTGTCCCTTCTTGTGGTTCTTGAACTCCTCCATCGTGTGTGCGGTGGTCTTGATCATTATGAAGTACACCTTTGAGCGTACCTTATAGCGCTTAGGGAACAGAACATTGCTGTTCATGTAGTCACGAACATCCTGCTCGATGCGTGGGTTCATTCCGATTTCATCGATAGAGTAGAGGAAGTCAAACGCCTGATCGAAAGATGTAGTGAGAGCCTCGTAGTCGAAATATCTAATGTATAAATTCATCTGATGTGTTTTTGCAATGTGCCTTTCGGCACGTAAGAAAACAATTTGTAATTATGGTGCGGTAATAAAACAAAAAATTCTCAGTGCTTCACTCAGATATTGTGAAAGTCACTCAGAATTCCTAACAATTTTAACCTTAAAACCTTTCCTTTTACTAATCTGTAGAGCGGAAAACGGGACTCGGACCCGCGACCCCAACCTTGGCAAGGTTGTGCTCTACCAACTGAGCTATTTCCGCAATTTTTGTTGTAGTGAAGAGGAGGAGACTCGAACTCCCACGTCACAATTGACACTACCCCCTCAAAGTAGCGCGTCTACCAATTCCGCCACCTCTCCAATACAATAAGTTTGTGCCCAGAACAGGACTCGAACCTGCACATCTTGCGATACACGCACCTGAAACGTGCGCGTCTACCAATTCCGCCACCTGGGCAAATCTTTTTTCAAGAACGCAAGTTCTTTAGTCGTTATGTAAAGAGCGGAAAACGGGACTCGGACCCGCGACCCCAACCTTGGCAAGGTTGTGCTCTACCAACTGAGCTATTTCCGCATCTTTTTTAGTACTTTAGTAAGTAACATTCCCCTGAATGCGGGTGCAAAGGTATGACTATTTTGGGAACTGGCAAAATGTTTTTGGGAAAAAGTTAAATAAACTAGCGTTTGTTTGATGATTGTCAATACATAGTAAAAAGAAAGCTCTATTTTCTCTCTTATATTATAATAATGTATTATCTTTGCAGACGGAAAAACGTAACCCACAAAAACAAAATTCCATGTATTTTAATCAAGAACGCGAGTGCATGTCTCGCGAAGACCTGAAGAAGCTCCAGAGTGAGCAATTAGTAAAGATCGTAAAACATACTTACGATAACGTACCATTCTATCGTGAAAGGATGGATAAGGCTGGCGTAAAGCCGGAGGATATCAAATCCATAGACGATATTGTGAAGCTTCCTTTCACCACAAAGCAAGACCTTCGCGATAATTATCCTGACGGACTCTTTGCCGTACCTCGTAAGGAGATTGTTCGTCTTCATGCTTCATCAGGCACTACGGGAAAGCCTATCGTTGCAGGTTATACCCAACACGATGTTGACAACTGGGCTGAAGGCGTGGCACGCTGTATGGTCGCTTGGGGCGGCTCGGCAGATGATACCATACAGGTAAGCTACGGCTACGGTCTCTTCACAGGTGGACTTGGAGCACATGATGGTGCTTCGCTCCTCGGGGCTACTGTTCTTCCAACAAGTGCCGGCAACACAGCAAAGCAGATTATGCTCATGCAGGACATCCAGACAACAGGTCTCTGCTGCACACCTTCTTACGCTCTTTTCCTTGCAGAGGAAATAGAGAAACTCGGCGTTCGTGACAATATAAAGCTTAAGTTCGGCGGTTTCGGTGCAGAACCTTGGACTGAGAATATGCGCAAGGAGCTTGAAGAAAAGCTTGGCATAAAGGCTTACGACCTCTACGGACTTACAGAGATCTCTGGTCCTGGCGTGGGCGGCGAATGCGAATATCAGGACGGTACACACCTTTGGGAGGATATGTTCTATCCAGAGATTATTGATCCTGCAACTGGCGAACAGCTTCCTGAAGGCACTGAAGGCGAACTTGTCTTCACTACCCTTGATAAGTGGGGTATGCCAATGATCCGTTATCGTACTCGCGACCTTACTTATCTCAACTATGAGAAGTGTCGTTGCGGTCGTACGGCAGTTCGTATGGGCAGAATACTTGGTCGTACTGACGATATGCTCATCATTCGTGGTGTCAACGTATTCCCTTCACAGGTGGAGAGCGTGCTGCTTGAGTTCCCTGAGTTCCAGGCACAGTATTTCATTACTGTTGACCGCGTGAACAACGTTGATACGTTCGACATCGACGTAGAGCTTCGTCCTGAATACTGTTCAGACGACAAGGACGCTATGCAGGGCTATGCTAATAAACTGCGCAATCGCCTGCTGAGCGTTATCGGTATAAAGCCTTCTATCCATATCGTCGAGCCTAACAGCATTGAGCGCTCTCAGGGTAAAGCAAAGCATGTAAACGATAAGCGAAAGCTGAAGTAAATACACATATATTATATATAAGGCAGAGGCTGTGGGGATTTTTTACCCGCAGCCTCTGTCTTTTTTGCAAGTCTTTTGCTTCATCAGCAATCCTAAGGTTTACGTTTTTTTTCCTTAGGATTACGACCTGTTTCCCTAAGGTTTATGAGAGCTAATCCTATGGTTTTCAGATTGACGTGGAAATTTCCACAAATTTAAAAAACTCATCACTCGTCACATTTGCCTGTAATGTGTTTATTATCAGTGTGTTATAGCGTGACGAGTGTGTGACGAGTCAAAAGCAACTCGTCACGCTTCTAAGTTGCTGATATACAGCAGATTAGATGGTCAGCGTGACGAGTGAGGAGTTAGAGAGGATTTACTTAATAATTTTTTTGCCGTTCATGATGATGATACCGCGGAAGTTCTTGTCAACGCGGATGCCTGATGTGCTGTACATCTTGCCGTCGCTGCCAGCGTTTGTCGTAGCATTCTTCACGGCTGTCGCTGGGTCAGGGAGAGTTGTTATGGTGAGTCCGCCGTAGCTTGTCTCGTTGCCAGCTTCGTCTGCCACCTTGATGCTTACCTCGTAGTCAGTATCCTCGGTGAGTCCGTTGATGGTGTAGATGTTAGCGTTGCCGGCATTGCGGGTGATCCATGCAGATTCGCCAGCCTTTCGGTATTCTACGGAGTACGCGAGCTTGTCCTGAGGAGTGCGGTCGTCGGAAGCATGGTTCCATGAC
>JAZRYU010000071.1:0-3639 GCA_045600885.1 Prevotella sp. | reverse complement strand
CGGATTAGTTCTTTCCTCATGCACCACGATGTTCTCACCAAACCTACGGCGTCGTTTCTCCACATCGTGCTCACTCAACCCACGTCTGTGAGCATAGAGTGCGCTATAAACTTGTTCCAGCGACTGGCGAGATGCAAAACGAGCATACTCGCTGTTGTAAACAGCCCTTGTCATAGGGCTCTTCTTGAAATTGAAAAGGTTCTTCATCATTCTTTTGTTTCCTTTCTTTTTCAATAAGTTAAACAATCGGTTTTTGAAATCCGATGCAAAGGTACTACCATTACGAGAAAATACCCGTTAGAGAATCATTAGAATGGTATTAGAAAATCATTAGAGCAAATTCTAATGAGATTCTAATAACACATCTGATCCATAATTGACGAAAAATAAGTAACTTTGCACCCGCAATGTGTACCATATTAATCATAGAAGACGACCAGCGATTGGCATCATTGCTAAAGACTGGCATTGAAGAAGCAGGACATCATGTGTTGTTAGCATATGATGCAGAGATGGCTTTGCGCTTATTAAAATGCAAAGATATGACGATAAACCTTGTCATCAGTGACATAATTCTACCAGGAATGAACGGGATAGAACTCTGTAAGTGCATACGTGCCGAACAACCTCAAGTTCCAATTTTGATGCTTACAGCACTCGGAACGACCGATGACAAACTAGAGGGTTTCGATGCAGGGGCAGACGATTACATGACCAAACCTTTCGACTTTCGCGAACTATTGGCAAGGATAGGAGTATTGCTGAGGAGAAAAAATCCATCCCCCGTTCTCTCACATAGGGAGAGAGTTGAGTATGCAGACCTCAAACTTGACCTTGACAAACATGAATGTATTCGTAGTGGGGCCATAATACATCTTTCACCAAAAGAGTTCGCTTTACTTAAATATCTTTTAGAGAATACAGAACGTGTGGTAAGTCGTTCTGAAATTCAGAATAATGTCTGGAATACACATTTTGATACAGGCACAAATTTCATTGATGTTTATATCAACGATCTACGAAGGAAGATAGACAAAGACTTTCCTGTAAAACTCATTCATACGAAACCCGGAATTGGTTTCATTATTAGTAAAAATGAAGAATAATAGGCTTCTTCTCACTTTCAAGTACACCTTCTTTATGTCGGTAGTACTTGTGGCATCACTCATTATTATATATATAGTGAGTGATAGGGCACGTTACGAATCATTCCAAGGTACACTTCGCTCGGAAGCCATCACCAAGGCCAACCTCTTCCTGGAGAAGAAGGTGGATGTGAGTACCATGCAGCATATCTATCTTAATAACACGCAGTTCATCAATGAGGTGGAGGTGGCAGTATATACCCCCGATTTCCAGATGCTATACCATGATGCAGCAGAGCATGACATAGTGAAGGAAACGCACGAAATGATACGGCAAATCTGCGAAAGAGGTGAGATGCCGATAGAGGTAGGTAAGGGGTATCAAGCCGTGGGCATATTGTATAAGGGGAAGTATGTGGTGACTGCTGCTGCTCACGATGGCTATGGCGAAGCGAACATGGAAGCACTTCGCAACACCCTTCTCGCCATCTTGATCGTATCAATCGTTCTGATGACCATCGTTGGTTACATTCTTGCCACGCTCACCATACGCCCCATCGAACGTGCTCTGACTTCACAGAAGATGTTTGCAAGTAATGTGTCTCATGAACTCCGCACACCACTTGCTGCAATCATGGGTGAGCTGGGATTAGCACTACAAAAAGAGCGTACTCCCGAAGACTATCAAGATCGCATCAGCCGAGCCTTGGGCGATGCTTCACGAATGTCAGACACAATAATAGGTCTTCTCAACCTTGCCCGTGCCGAATATGACGCATCGCAAATAAAAATGGAGCCCATCCGCGTAGATGAACTCCTGATGGATGTTATCGAAGAAATGCTTCGTGCAAAACCAGAGTACCATATCAATCTGTCGTTTGCAGATACACCAGAATCAGATGATGATATCTCTATCATAGCCAACCGCTACCTTCTTGCCCTAGCTTTTCGCAACCTCATAGAGAATAACTGCAAGTACTCTTCAGATCACACCTCGCATGTTGCCATTGGCGTACAGCAAGGTTTGTCCATTGTCTTTGCAGACAACGGCATTGGCATGACTTCTACAGAAAGACGCAACCTCTTCCGCATGTTCTACCGTGGTAGCAACCATGCAGAGAGTGGTCACGGGATAGGTATGGCTCTCGTCCAGCGTATCATGGTTCTCCACAATGCTTGTATTGATGTTCAGAGCAAGGAAGGACACGGCACGAAGTTTATCATATCCCTCACCACCAGCAATAGGTAAATCTTCTTAAAAATCACACATTGTAATGCTCACAATGAATTGATGTGCCAAGGTCAGTTCATAGAAACACCTCCTTTCTTCTTTGTTGGTGCACCCAGACCTTGTTTCTGAGTACCATCCCAATTAGTGAGTTGGTCAGCGCACCCATTGGAACCACCGAGAGAGACGTATGTCTCAGCACTGCAAGACATGTGATCCACAAAGGCGCAGAAGTTGCTGATAGCCGACTCTGAGAAATCTACCTCTTTTGCAGCGAACAACCTTGTCCAGCTGCAAACGCAGTCTTCACGAAAATCGCTGCAATCTTTCCAAGACACACCAGATAGGAACTGCTTCACAGATGCTTCAATACCATCACTGTTGGAGAGCGATAGGTTATGTTTGGAAGCAGATGCAATTATGCCGTAGTAGATTGATGATACTTCATTCTGGTTGAAAGAGGTTTTGGTAGTCAGCGCAAATGCACGGAGAACTGCTCGTCCTTCAGATATAAACTTATCCAGAACGCCATTGTATCTTGCCAATCGTGCGTCCACTTCACGTTTTGCTTCTGCAGCAAGGCGTGCTTCACGTTCCTTGCGCTCTTTCACCTTCCTGGCAGCCTCGTTAAATTCAGGTTCTTTCCACAGAGCATTCCACTGCATAGAAAGATTCTCATGAGCGGAACGAAGGTTTGCCAATCCTCTCTCAGCCTTGTCTGCACGAGTCTTCTCTGCGATTCTGGCGTTACGGAGTTTCTGAACTGCATCCTCATCAATCAGTGTCAAGCGAAATTTGAGACCATCTACCTCCTCTGTCAACTTGGTAACCTTGACATTGAGTTCCTTTATCTCAGCATCCTTCTCTGAAATAAGGCTGTCCTTATCTTTCAATTCCTTTGCGAGGTTCCTGTTACTGTCCCATGCCATACGATATTTCTGACCGAATGATTCTGCCGTCGGAGTCTGTTTCCACTTCAATCCAGTTGCCTTGACCATACCATCAATAGTCTCCTTGGCTCCTGCCTCGTATGCATCCTTGATCTTCTCTGCCTCCTCTTTCTTAAACTTTCCTGGCTGAAAGATCTTGGCAAGGAAACCTGACTGGGCAGTCTTCAACTCCTTCTGGGCTTCATCCTTCTGATGTTGTATGATAGCAGTCTCTGCTTCAATTTCTGCTTTCTGCTGTTTTGCCTCTTCGATAGCCAACTTCGCCTTACGCTCTGCTTCGAGAGTTACCTTGTCCTTGTGCTTGCGCTCACGCTTCTCCTCATCAGAGAGTTCTTCATAAGGGATGCCACGTTCAAGTCCGTACTTGTAACCAACC
>JAZRYU010000070.1:0-7622 GCA_045600885.1 Prevotella sp. | reverse complement strand
ATCATGTGAAGTAATTAATTTTGAGCACTTAATTATTTCTTAAAGAGATCTTTGATGCCGTCAAGG
This sequence comes from Prevotella sp., assembly GCA_045600885.1. Lineage (GTDB taxonomy): Bacteria > Bacteroidota > Bacteroidia > Bacteroidales > Bacteroidaceae > Prevotella. The sequence continues at coordinate 7,556 of JAZRYU010000070.1, read as the reverse complement.
TCGAAGCCGAGAGTGAAACGAAGTGTCTGGTCGAGAGGGTTAGACTTTGCTGTTGCGATAAGATAACCGCAGTCGCGAGTGAAAGAACTCATTCTGAAACCAGCACCGCCAGTGAAGTACTTACGGTTACCCTTGTTCTCCGACTCATGGTGATAACCGGCACGGAGAGAGAAGCGGTCGTTGTAAACATACTCTCCACCGATGCTCCAGTTTACTTCCTGAAGTTCCTCCTTCATGCCGCCAGGAGCATCAGAGAAGCTCTTGAAAATACCGGAGATGGAAGAGAGGTTGTAGTAGTTCTCGAGGCGGTAGTCGTTATACCAAGTGACAGGCTCGTCCTCACTAAGTCCGAGAGCTTCACGACACTGGTCGTCAGTAGGACAAGTAGGCACGAGGAGCTTGTTGGCATCAGCAGCGATGGAAAAGCGGTTATACTCGTCGATAGGCACCATGAGGTTGAAACCCAGACGGAGGTTTGTAGGGATGAACTCGCTGTAGTCAGAACCGCCGAAGTTAATCTTACTACCAATATTAGAAATGTTCAGACCAAGACCAATCTGGCACTCGCGGTTGCCCATATTGAAATAGTTGTTGTAGTAAGTGGAGAGGTCGGCAGCAAAAGCACTTCCCGGAGTTGTGTCGTCGGTGTAATCGTAGGTGAGGTCAGAGTATATCCAACGCACGCCGGCACCGAGAGAGAAAGTCTCGCTGAGCATCAGTGAGTAAGACGCATCGAGCGACATTTCGTAAGGCTTGATGGTGTAAGCACCGTCATCCTCAGAAGTCATCACCTCACCGAGAGAGAAATAACGCAGAGAACCGGAAACGGCACTGTAGTCGCCAATACGGTAGTAACCGGCAACGGTGGCAAGGTCCATGTCGCTGACCAACTGACGGAGCCATGGAGTGTAGTTGAGAGCTACTCCAGCCTTGCTTATCGCAAACGGATACTTGGCAGGATTCCAAAACTGAGAGTTTACGTCCGGGTCAGTGGCAGCACCCACGTCACCCATACCTGCCGCACGAGCGTCAGGGGCAATAGTCTGCGAAGTGACCGAGGTGTTCACCGGATTGAAGATGTCTGTCTTGCTGTCCTGTGCCATAGCGTTTGGGCAAACGGCGAGGAGAAGGAGAACAGAGAGAAGTATTATCTGTTTTTTCATTCTTATCTTTAATTTATGATGATGAGTTTTTTAGCTTTTGATACCGTGTCGGAACCGTCGGAAGACAGGCGAACGCGATAGAGATAGACACCCGTCTGGAGTTTGCCGCCAGATTCCGTGCAGAGGTTCCAGTCAACCACGAAACTGCCGCCAGAAGAGGAAGCGCCTTTGGCTGTTTTCTTCCAAAGTGGACGACCAGCCATTGTCATTACCTCTATCTCAACGCTTACGTCAGAGCCTTTGCGGTTGTGGGTGACGATGAACGACGTATCGTCGCGAGCAGGATTCTTTGTGCAGTAGATATTTTCCAGTTCAGGCTTCAGTGCATTCACTACGTTGAAGGAAAGAGTGGTTGAGCTGGAGTTGTTGAGAATGTCCCATGCACGGAAGCGCAGCGTATGCTTACCTGGAGAGAGCTGAGGCAGGGTGAAGAAAGTCTTTCCCTTGGTGTAGTCGCCAAGCTCGCAGGTGAAATTGTCGTTGAGGCTGTATGTCTGGTTGATGTCACCATCGATGACGAGCTGCAGGTCATGACCGTAGCTGCCGCCAGAAGCGTTTATTCCGTCCTTGTCGCTTATTTCTGCATAGAAGAATGGAGTAGGGTTTACGTCGCCGCCATTCTGGAATGAAGGAGAGTTGAGGTAGCAGTAGATCGAAGGACCGATGGAGTCGGAATGTATCTCTTCCGTGTCGGATGCTTCAAAGCTTTCGTTGTAACCATGAGCCGTGCATAGCGTATTATTATCAACAGCAAAGGCAGTTATCATTCCCGAGCTACCAGAATAGTCTATGTCTTTCGGTACTGCGAACACGAAGTTGAAACGACCGTCTTTTACGTTTGTCACGCCCTTATAAATAGTAGATGTGCGGTCAAAGTAAGTGAACGGTTCTTCAAGCTCTCTGTCGTTCATTTGTCCGACGATTTCCTTCAGCGCATCCCTAACGATGAGTGAGGCTGTTCCGTTGAAGGAGTCATCCTTAGCGGCATTCTTCTCCACATGACCGCTTATTCTTGCCACGCTAGCCGCCTTCATCTTTATGAGGTCGAGCGAAGAATTACCTACGGCGATGCCGTTGATAGAGTCAATGACAACCTTCTGCTTCGGTATGTTCAGTTTCAGGGCAGGGTCGCCGAGCAGAGTGTATTGCAGTTTGTTTGCTGTCAGCTCTTCGCGCCTTGAGATGAGCTGGTTTTTCGCTATTCGCTGTGCTTCGCCAAGGCTTACGTACTCTCCATTGACAGGAGTGAGAAGGGCACGCATCATTGCGATATTGATGGCGCGGTTCTCGCTTGGGAAGACGGAGTGAGTGGTTCCATAGAAACCGATAGCACCACCATTCTGGTTTACGAGGGAAGCCTTGCCGAAGTTGTTCGTGTTGTAGTTGAACGGAGTCACGTCGCAAGCAGCGGTAATCCAGAAAGCAAGGTTCTGGTTAGTGGCGTTCTCCAGGTCGCCAAGCTTTATTACCGTCTCGTGAGAAAGCTGATCAGCCCTTCCGTGTCCGCTGTAGTTTATGATGAGAGCTCCGTCAGCGATTTGCTTCTTTACGATTTTCTCCACCTCAGGATAGGTGTGACCAGTAGAAGTGGAAACGCGCTTATAAACATCCCACATAACTCGCTTTATGTAGAAGTCTTGCGAGATGGCTTCCGTGCTTCGTGCTACGGATTCTGCATCCATCATGTGGCGGTTGGCATCGCCGTCATCTCCAAAGATGGCTATGGTGTTCTGCCAGTCGCCAGCATTCTTGTTCTCCGAATAGGCTATGATCTTGTCAACGATAACCTTTGCTTCCGCAGCCGTTGTGACAGGGAATCTGCCGACGGCAATATCCTCGCGGTCAGAGGCAAGCTGACTGTCACCTTCACCCTCATCGAGCAGACAGAAGAAGCCGTCGTTGCTGTAGGAAGATGTTTCGGAGAAGGAGTTGATGCTTTCAAAGCAGAGCAGGTAGTCGTCAGGAATGTTCGGATGCTTCCACATATTGGAAATCATACGATTGTCAAACGCTCCTGAGCCGAAGAGGAGCAGGTATTTCGGCATCTGCTCCTCCGTTTCTGCACGGTCGTAGAGCATCTTCATGTAACGGCGATAGGCATTTGCGTCAGGGGTGCCGCTGGAGAATTCATTGAAGATTTCATCTGCAGGTACCACCTTCACCTTCAAACCGTCGTGCTGCTCGTGGAAGGCTTTCAGTCGTTCTGCCTGAGCAAGCAGTTTCTGAGACGTCGGTATGATGATAACCATCTGATAGGCGCTGTCTGCATGGAGGTCCTGATTGGTTATGTTATGGACGTAAACCGCAGGAGGAATACTTCTGTCAGAGAAGTTCGGCGCGAGGTAGTCGTTGGAATAGATGTCGATGTAGTCAAGTCGCAGCGGACCGCCAGAGACTGCTCTTATGCTTATCTCTGTTGGTCGTTCCTTCAGGGTTATTTGTGAAGTGCTGGTGCCGCCCTGGTCGTAGCGGTAAAGCTTGATGCTTCCTCTGTTGGTTACTTTTCCGTTTACGAGAACTTCGTAAGATGCATTGTCGCCAGCAGTGACAACCACTTCCACCTTGAAGTCGGTAGCCGTTTCCGGGAATACTTTCTTCAGGTCAAAGTTGTAGGTCTTTGTCTTGCCGTTCTCTATAGGACTGTCTTCGAAGAGGTTTCTGCCTCCACGATACCAGGCGAAGTTGTCCACCTCGTGGAGAATGTGGTTCTTGGTCCAGTCGTTGGTGTAGTATTTGCTGATGAATGTGGCAGAGTCTTCTACGAGAGGTTCTTCGTTGCTTTCGGTTATGAAATAGTAACCGGAGTTGGAATAGTTGTTTCGCGTGCGAGAGCTAATGGAAGTCTTGTAGTTTACGGTTCCGTTAGCCCAAAAGTAGCGCTTTCCGTTCACGTATGTGCTTGCCACTTCCTTGAGGTCGTCTGTTTCCTGAAGGTAGCTGGACAGTATCTTCTCGTCTTGCAGATTACCGCCATAACCGTAAATCTTCACCTTCTTCAAGTCTTTGAAGCCCGCCTGCTTGATCACTTCCGCAGTCAGTTCGCGAATGCCGTTGTCTTCTCCCACGGAGATCTTTGCCCATTTGCCGGAAGCGAGAACGGAATGAGGCGCATAAATCTGCGAAGAAGTGCTGGCGCGGGAAAGGGTGCCGGACGCTGGTGAGCGCAGAGAACGCTTAGGATTAGCCTTGGAAGTGACGCGAAGCATGAAGCCCGACAGCGTCTTGAAGTCCTGATTGTGCTGTACGATTGGGACGAAGAAGACTTCCAGCCTGCCCTTCTTTCTATCTACGACAATCTGCTGGGTCAGACCAGAGACGAGCTTATATCCCGACTGACTCGGAATGAACTCCACTTGCTCTGACTTGCTGGCGTCGCTGTCGGCAGTCATCTCCTTGCATCTTTCGCTCTGCTCCTTGCTCATCTCTGAGAACTCCGGATAGACGAGTTGTACGCTGTAGATGGAGTCCTGAAAATTGCCGTTCAGCGGTATGATGTGCGAGAATTCAGGCATGAGAGAGTCTATCTTCAACTCTGACCTTGTGAGGCTGAAGAGCTGTTGATAGATGATGCTCTCTTGCGCATTCGCTGAGATGGCAAATGTGAGCAGGGTGAGTAATATGTAAATGAATCTTTTCAATTCTTCTTCGTTAGTGTTTTTGCGGAAGTTCCGTTTGTGGTTTTGCTTATTTTACCTTCAGTTCCAGCACCTTCTGGTCTTCGATGTAACCTTCAAGGCGGTCGTCAATCTTCACAGGTCCCACTCCTACTGGCGTTCCTGTATAGAGAATGTCGCCTGTCTTCAGGGTGTAGTACTGACTGATGTAGCTGATTATCTCGTCTATCTTGTAGAGCATGTCGGCTGTGTTGCCGTGCTGTACTGTGTCGCCGTTGATGTCGAGATGGAAGTCAAGCGCCTGAATGTCCTGGAACTTCTCCTTTGGAATCCATTCTCCGATGGCTGCTGCACCGTCAAATCCCTTACAGAGATCCCAAGGCTTGCCTTCAGCGCGCAGCTTCTTCTGCAAGTCGCGTGCGGTGAAGTCTATGCCGAGGGTTACGGCATCGTAGTAGCGATGAGCAAACTGCTGACTGATAGTCTTGCCAACGCGGTTGATTCTGACCACGACCTCAGCCTCGTAATCTATCTGTCCGAGGTGGTCAGGCAGGAAGAAAGGCTTGCGGTTTTGCAGCAGTGAAGAGTCCGCCTTTAGGAAAATGACAGGCTCCTCCGGTTTATATAACGCACCGTCCAGCTCTTTATTGTGCTGGATGTAGTTCATTCCGATTGCAAATATCTTCATATTGATTTAAATGGGTTCTTGTTAGAGTGAATGCTTTTTATCACGACAAAGTTATAAAATTATTTACATATTGGCAAAAAATATTCTGTCTTCCATGCCTAAAAATCAAGATAATAGTACTATCCATGAGAAAAGGCGAAAAAACTTTTGCCGTTATCTGAAGTTTTATTAATTTTGCACGCATTTTATACTTATAAGACTGTATGAATTATTTAGATAGAAACGAATTTAATTTTCTTCCATCACAGAAGGTCATCGACGCAGTAAATAGCTTTTCTCCTGAAACTCTCTGCTTTTACACTCGCATTTACGATGAGGGTAAGAAGAGCGTTGTGTCTGTAAGAGTGAGTGAGCTGTATAACGTGCCAGAGGAGCAGGTGCTTCTTGCCTATGGCGGCGAGGAGATTCTTAAGAACGCCATCCACTATTTCCTTACTATGGGTGACAATCGCTCCATTCTTATACCGGAATATTCATGGTGGTACTACAACTGCGTGGCAAGCGAGTGCAGCGGTGAGACTCACATGTATCCGCTCTATGAGCAGGAAGATACCTTCACGTATAATGTAGATGAAGTTATTGAATATACAAACCGCATTCATCCTCGTATGCTTCTTCTTGCTTCGCCTAACAATCCTACAGGAAACAGTCTTTCGTCAGAGGAGATAGGCCGCATAATGGAGAACATCCCTTCTGATACAATGGTTCTTGTGGATGAGGCTTACGCAAGTTTCATCAGCCCAGACACTGACTATATAGCGCCACTCGTAAACAAGTATGACAACCTTATCATTTCGCGCACACTCTCTAAATTCTACGGACTCCCAGGACTTCGTGTCGGTTTCGGCTTCATCGGAAAAGGTCATGATCAGTTCCTGAGCTATTCCAACAAATACCTCGGCTTCAACCGCTTCTCTGAGGCTGTTGCTCTTGCTGCTCTTGACAGCGACGAACATTACCGCAAGGTGGCTGAAGATATGGAGTGGGATCGTCAGCTCTTCAAGTCTGAACTCGGCGGTCTGCCAGGTTTCAAGGTTTACAAGAGTGTCGCAAACTTTATCCTCGTGAAGTATCCTTACGAGATAAAGGATGCGCTGCAGAAAGCTCTTGCTGATCAGGACTATAAGATTAAGTTTATGACGGATAAGGGCATGGAGTCTTGCCTGAGAATCACTCTCGGTAGAAAAGAGCAGATTCAGGTGGTTGTCGATACCATCAAGAAAGTCTTTGAGGAAACTTCGTGTGGAAAGTGATAGATAATTTTACTCGTGTGGAAAGTGTGGAAACTTAATAATGTAAAAACTTCCACATATTCCACACATTCCACATGAGAATAATAAAAAATATTCCCCAAGAGCCTATTTTTATGAAAGCAATAATTCTTGCAGCGGGAATGGCTTCGCGCCTTCGTCCGCTTACCTCAAACACTCCGAAATGTCTGCTCAACATCGGTGAGCGTTCTCTTCTGAAGCGTTCCATGGATGCGCTCATCAGTAACGGCATCAGCCAGTTTGTTATCGTTACAGGCTATCTCCACGAGATGATTGAATCTTTTGTGGCGAAGGAATACGGCAGTTCTATCAGCGTGACATTCATCCACAACGAGGTTTTCGACTCAACAAACAATATCTATTCTCTCTGGCTTGCGCGTCCGGAGGCAGAAGGTGAGGACATCCTTCTCCTCGACAGCGATCTTCTCTATGATCCTCGCATTGTGGGCAAGGTTCTTGCGGAAGAGTCGGAGAATGTGCTCACTCTTATCAAGCATGAGCTTGGAGAGGAGGAGATGAAGGTGCAGGTGGATGAGAATAACTGCATGAAGTCTGTCAACAAGACAAGCAATCCTGCCGATGCTGTGGGCGAGAGCCTCGGCATTGAGAAGATGGGCAAGGCTTACACTGCTGCCATCTATAAGGAGCTTGACCAGATGATGAACAATGAGCATCTGGAGAACAAATACTACGAACTTGCCTTTGAACGCCTTGTGCCACAAGGACATACGTTCAAGGTTGTTGATGCTTCAGAGTATTTCTCTTGTGAACTTGATACTGTGGAAGATTTCGAGAACGCAAAGCAGATGATCCCTGCCGA
>JAZRYU010000069.1:0-26911 GCA_045600885.1 Prevotella sp. | reverse complement strand
GATAAGTGGGCGCAGGAAAACGGTCGCAAGCTCCCAGAAAACTGCCAAACGCAGAAAACGGAAACATTAGAAAACAATTCCGCGGTAAGTTTTCTTTGTTTTTGTTTTCTCCGTTAAGGGGTTTTCTCCGTCAGGAGTTTTCCAAGGGCTTCCAAAGTAGCGATAAAATAAACATTAAAGCCCTATTTTCTGTTATAATATCAAGTCATAGGGCTTAACCTGCTTGAAATACATGTTATTCAATATGTTACATACGTTTACCGGACACCATTATTTTGCTATATAAACATAGATTGAATCGGAAGAAAATCCATTCTTTAGTTCATATTACCAAGGGAATGTCTCAGGATCGTTGTCCTTGTTTGAGCGGAGATTGATGTTGAGGGCGTTGATTGCCTCCATGTCCTCGCGAGAGAGTTCGAAGGTCATGATCTCGAGATTCTCCTTGAAATGGTTAGGCTTTGCACGAGGGATTGTGATAAGGTCGCGCTGTATGAGCCAGCGAAGTACAATCTGCGAAGGAGTCTTGCTGTGTTTCTGTGCAAGACTCTGTATCGTACTGTTGCCAACGACGTCTATGTCGCCCTGTCCGAAAGGTCCCCATGCCTGAACTTTGATGCCGAGCGAGTGGTTGTAAGCAATGTTTTCCACCTGCGACATCAGCGGATGAACCTCTATCTGATTGAGCAGCGGACGCACCTTGGCATATTCCAGAAGGTCTTCTAGATGATGGCGATTGAAGTTGCTCACGCCCAGGTGCTTTACTTTTCCTTGTGCAACATAGTCCTCCATTATCTGCCACGTCTTTTTCACGCAGTCTTTCACAGGCCAGTGGATGAGCAGGAGGTCGATGTAGTCCGTCTGAAGCTTTCGGAGACTCTCGTCAATGGACTGTCGGATAGTAGCCTCGTCCTCGCGCATTATATTCGTAGCCACCTTAGTCGTGAGGAAAATCTCCTCACGAGGCACGCCGCTGAGCTTAATGCCTGTGCCCACTTCCTGCTCGTTGTCGTAGCCCTGAGCAGTGTCTATCAGTCGGAAACCAGCTTCAAGTGCCAGTTTCACATTGTTTATCGCAGTTTCGTCGCGTAGAGTCCAAGTGCCTACGCCAAGTTGTGGAATTGTCATGGTGATTATTTACAATTTACTGATTTAAAATTTATTATAATTTGCGTAAGTGTCGCTATTTCGGTTTCCCCACCTTTATCAGCAGCAAGCCTAATCCCGTCCAGAAGAGTTCGCGCAGACGGACGATGAGGGCTACGAACACTCCGGCACTGGCACTGATGCTAAGACCTGAAACCGAGAGCATGAAGCCGCCTTCGCGTCCGCCCAATTGCAGAGGCAGGAAGAAGAGCATATTCGCAAAAAGTGAGGTGAACGCAAGTATCAGCATCGAGTCGAGGAACGTGACGTCTGGCGTGATAATGAGCAGAATGAACATTATCTCGAACGAAGAGAGTACACGACACATGAACTCCAGAAAGACGGCGAAGAAGAAGGTGGTGCGGTTTCGGGAATGAAGCGTTGCTATCTGCAGGTCTATATTGGCAAGCTTCTCCCTATGTTTCTCGATGAAGCCGTTTGCCCTTCTCTTCAGGAACGGTATCTTTGCGAAAATGTTCACAAGGGAATTGACTATTCCGTTCCTGTAGCCCTTAAGGAAAAGAAGGATGGCTGCCACACAGAAAACCATGATTGCGGCAAGAAGACCGTACATCAACGTACTGAGCTGGTAACACATTATGTATAATATAGCGGAAACAAGCCAGAACCAGAAATGAGAGAAGATGTGGGTCATGACATAGAGTATCACGCTCGACGATGCTTTCTCTATGCCTATCCTTTGAGTCAACTGCGATATGCGGTAAGCCTCGCCTCCCATGAGTCCTCCGGGAGTGGCGTAGTTAAGGGCGAAGCCGGCTACGGTTACCTTGTAGAGCCATAAGAGCCCCACCCCAGCCCTCGGGGTGGAGCTTTTAAGCAAAGCCTTGATTATGGAGTTCCAGCTTACCGTATTTATGATGTAGAGAAACGCCCAGAGCACAACGACGGCAGGAAACCAATATCCCGCACGCTGCACTCCGTCAACGACTTCCCTAAAATCCAACTGCATAGCCATAATGGCAAACGCCACTATACCTATGCAGAAAAATATGTTGTCTAACTTTTTCAATTATCCGTATCTTTTTTGTTCTTGTCGTCCTTCTGCTTCTTTGCAGGGATATTGAAGCGAAGACGTTCACCTTCATCACGACGCTCATGGAAGAGCTTTGGCAATGGATTAGAGTAAGCTTCTGCATAATCGCGACGGCTGCGCATGATGTCTATGGCAGAATAAACAGCCTGACGGAAAGAAGTCTCGTCAGCCTCGTTCTTGCCGGCAATACCGTATTCTGCACCATGGTCAGGAGCGGTTTGCACGAGAGGAAGTCCTGCTGTGAAGTTTATGCCTTCACCTGCAGAGAGAGCCTTGAAAGGAGCAAGTCCCTGATCATGATACATTGCAAGAACGGCATCAAAATGCTGATATGTAGCCTGGCCGAAAAAGTCGTCAGCAGGGAAAGGACCATAGCAAAGCACCTTCTTCTCCATCATATTCTTTATGGCAGGAGTGATGATTTCCTGTTCTTCCTTACCAAGAAGACCGTCTTCGCCAGCATGAGGATTGAGCGAAAGGACGGCAATGCGTGGCTGGAGTATGCGGAAATCCTGCTTGAGCGACTTATTGAGTGTCTCTATCTTGCGCTCAAGAAGTTCTGTCGTTATCTTGCCTGCTATCTCTGAAACGGAGCAATGGGTAGTGGCAAGAGCGACGCGCATACGCGGATTCACAAGAATCATCAGCGACTCATCCGCCTCGTCATTGCTGGCATTGGCAGGAGCTGTGACAAGAGCATCAAAGAAACCTTCCTTGAAGTCTGCCATAGCCTGATCAAGAGCCTTCTGAGCTGCGGCGCAAGAGTCTTCGGATGACTGACCGAACTCCACTTTCACCTCATCCACAACAGGGATAAGGTTTATTTTACCATGATGGAATTCTTGGGCAGAGTTGATGATATTAATATTTGCCTCTATGCCAAGAGCATTGAGGTGATATTTGGCCACCTTTGCGGAGCCATAGATGACAGGAGTGCAAATGTCAAGCATCTCCGGAACGGCAAAAGTCTTAAAAATCACTTCATAACCGATGCCGTTTGTGTCGCCATGAGTGATTGCAATTATTGGTTTCATGTTAAAGAAGGCCCCCTACCCCCCGAAGGGGGAACTTTTTAAGTATTATTGGGGCTGTTATTATTTTATGTATAGGAACAAATTGTTTACTAACGAAGAAATCCATTTAAGAACTCCATCTTCGGGGGCTAGAGGGCTTTATGCCTTGCGGTATTCAGGAGACCGCAGGCAGCGTAGATGTCTTCGCCACGAGAGGCGCGGATGGTGGTGGTGATGCCGTGAGCGTTGAGATAGTCGCGGAAGTTCTCCATCGTCTTCTGGTCACAACCTTGAAGGTCTATATCTGGTATCTTGTGATAACGGATAAGGTTGATGCGACAGTCAAGACCGCGCAGCAGTTTCAGGATTTCCTTGGCATGAGTGATGGAATCGTTGACACCACGGAACATGGTGTACTCGAATGTAAGACGGCGCTGGCGGGAGGTTTCGTCTTTGCCCGAAGCTGACGCTTCGGGAACGGGGGCTACTTTGCTTATTCCATAAACGGTGGTTGCCTTGTTTGACTTCATGGTTCTGAAGGCTGGGTACTGCTTCAAGAGTTCCACGACCTCCTGTATAGGCATAGCCTTCTCGGCAGGCATTATCTGCTGGCGTTGCTCGTGAATAGGAGTGTGCATGGAAATGGCAACGTGGCAGTCGCTCTCGTCGAGGAAACGCTTCAGTTTACCCTTTATTCCGACCGAACTGACGGTAATGCGCTTCGGACTCCACGCCAAACCCCATGGCGCCTTGAGTATCTCGGTTGCCTTGAGCACAGCATCAAGATTGTCCATCGGTTCCCCCTGTCCCATAAAGACGATGTTCGTAAGACGGTCATGCTCAGGAAGAGCGAATATCTGGTTGAGAATATCTGCGGCTGTAAGGTCTCCCTGCCATCCCTGCTTACCTGTCTGACAGAACAGGCAGTTCATCTTACATCCCACCTGACAGGAAACACAAAGCGTAGCACGGTCATGGTCAGGAATGAAGACGGTCTCGACACGACCCTCTAAATCTCCCTTAAAGGGAGACTTTACCGTCTGGATGGCATCCTCTCCCTTTAAAGGGGATAAGAGAGGGGCTTTGCTGACGGGGAAAAGGTATTTTATCGTGCCGTCCTTTGAGTACTGTGCATCACAATGCGGCATGAAGCCGACTTCATACTCTGCAGCCAACTTCTCACGATTCTGCTTGGAGAGGTTCGTCATCTCATCAATAGAGCTGACGCGCTTCTCGTATATCCACTTGGCAATCTGACCGCCGGTAAAAGCAGGCATGCCGAGCGACTTGGCGATTTCCTTGAGTTCGTCTAAGGTATTTCCGAGTAGTTTCTTCATATTTATTATTCAAGCCCGAAGCTGACGCTTCGGGAACTGGGGCTTGTTTGCATCAAAACAATTAAGCAATGGAGCTTGTTTGCATAAGGCTATTTAGCACGGAGGCTTGTTTGCATCAAGCAATTTAGCACGAAGGCTTATTTGCCCTCTGCGTTATAGATTACAACCTTGTCAGGATAGCGCTGCTGATATTCGCTTATAGCGCGCTGAACTTGTTCTTTACCGACCTTTCCCTTCTTCCACTGACGCATGTGCTGACGCGGAGACAGGTTTTGTCCGCCCTTTGGAGCCCAGCATTCAGTTGTGTTATAGTGCCAGTAGCGGATGTCGATGATGTCAACAACAGCAGAAAGATCCGGATCGTTGAGGATGGCATCCTGGACATCTTTAGTACATGAGAGAGCCACGTTAACAGACTTGCCTGTCTCAGAAGACCATTCACGGATAGTCTGCAACCAGAAGCGCATGAAGTGCTCTGGTCCGGTATATTCCTCGCTAATGAACTGCACGATATTAGGATAGCCAGCAGTCTGCTCAAGACACATGCGGATATAGTTGCGATGATACTTCGCCATCACAGGATTGCTGATATCGTAGAACTGTTCCGCAATGAAGATACGCTTATCGCCTGTGAAAGGAACTGGCTCTGGGAGGGAGCTGCGTTCTTCAGATGCTAATGCATCTGACACAGGGGCAGAAAGGGAGGTTGACGGAGAGTAATTAACATTATTAACTGGACGCCAAGGACAATCCACCCAATGGGCACCAGCCTCAAGGATATTGTGCTGGAAATAGTGGCAATTGAAAAGGAAAAGGTTCTTAGACTGTGCCTTCTCGGCAAGTGTCTGCAAACGATTCCAATACCATAGGTTCGGTTTGGTCAGGTCATAGAGCGACAGTCCATCCCATGCCTTTCCCTTTCCTGTACGAGCAAAAGGCTGCTCGTAGAACGGAGCCTCAACAGAACCATCAGCACGCTTAACGCGCTCATGGTCAGTGCGACGGATATCATACCAGAGACCATAATTATGGTAAAGAGCCTGATAGCCATTAGCAGCAAGATCCTCCACGAGAGAGTCTAAGCGGTCTGTCCAGCCATAGCCTTCACGTCCCGGAACGAAGCGGGTTGGAGAGTATTTTGTGGTTACCTTGAAGCGGTTATTGTCCTTTGTTCTGCCACTCCACCAGGTGATATTGTATTCCTTTCCGAGAGGGGTGAGTTTGGAGAGATAGGATTTCTTATCAGAAGCTGACGCTTCAGACACTGGGGCAGATTGTTTTTTTGCGGCAGTCATGGACTTTGCTACTGTCTTACCCGTCTTTGCCTTTGGTGAAAAAAGAGGAACTGATTCTACTGAAATGGAAACAGCCTGAGCTTTTTCTGCCGCCACGGTATCAAGCCATGCTTCAAGGGTAAGGCGCGGAGTGGTCAGGGATTCCTGCGCAAGCTTCATTGCCTGCTCAACAGTAGGAGAACTTGAGGCGTTTGTGTTGCGAGAAAGGATGTAAGGCTTAACGGTAGATTCCGGACAGCGCTTCTGAAGCTGGTCATAGAACAGGCTGCGAGGAGAGACATGATCGTTGCTTGAAGTCCATTCGCCGTTACCAGTGAGTGTTGCCCAGCAGCCGTTGCCGCTATTTTTATTGTCTTCGTCTGGCGAATAGCACCAGATAGTAGATGCCGTACACTGCCAGAACATTGAGTTTGCTGCATTAAAGCCCGTTCCTGTACGGAACTGCTCTAAGTTTTTGAAAGCAAGATCGTTACCATCTATATTTACAATATCAAAGAGGACACCGCCTGCCCAAGCCCCAACGCTACCAGAGAAGCCAAGCGACTCCTCACCTTCACACTGCACGAAAGCATTCGGTCCGGCTGCACAATAACCGGTAGAGAAATCATGAATTCCCTTTCGGGAAATGCAACGCTGGAAGAGAGTCTGTTCGCCACGGGTAGTAAACACGCAACGACGCCAGCCTCCGACCTCAGAAAGAGGTTCATCGGCAACGCAGTCCTCCACCGTGATACGCTGAGTATTCTTCTGCAGATTAACAGCAGAGCCGGCAAGTCCTTTGAAGTCAACGGCACGAACCCAGCAGTCAGATGTATTCTCCATCCAAACGCCATCCCAGCAATGGTCTTCACCCGTAAGATTATTGCCACCAGCATCTGGAGCACTTACTATAGTCAGGTTCTCTATACCGCATTCCCTGATATCTGACGACGAAGCAATCAACTGCACATAGCTCCTACCCCACTGCTGGTCGAGCGTTGTTGTGACAGGAGCATCAACGGTTATCTGATTACCATTGACAGCTGTTACGGTACGATGCCATGTAATGTCAATATCCGACTGCTTCCAGCCCGTATAATCCAATCCTCCGCCAAAGTCGTTCATCTTCAGCGATGCGATCCATTCCTTCGTACAAGGTCTGGAGATAGCGATGCGCGAACCAACAGCTATTCCCTTTGCATTATCCAGCGTAAAGACTGTGCTACCAGCCTTTACCTTACCGTCCGCAACATACTGAACATCAGAAGAAAGCGCATTATATCTTCCCTCAAAATACACTACGGCACCACGGTCAACACCTTGTTTCTCAATAACCGTCTGATTCTTTCCCGCACCACGTATCACAATTCCCGAAGCAGAGATTCTGAGCGGTTGTGAGATAACATATTTTCCTTTCTGCAAAAGGATTGCTCCGCGAAATCCCTGCTTGTCCGGCTTACGCAATGACAGATTGTCTATTGCACTCTGGATATACTCAGGATGTTCAACAGGAACGGTATAAACAGCTGGCACACAAGGAATAGCCTGCTCGGAGGCATGATATCCGCAAGTGGAATAATCCATCGGAATATAGACTTCCTTCTTCGGAGCTGCACTTGCAGAAACGAAGACTGCCAGAAAGAATACTAGAGAGAACAGATGTTTTTTCATTGGAATAGAGGGAGGGTTATAAAAGAGTTAGAACTTACGGAATTCAAGTTTAATCGTTGACGATTCCAGAGTCATCCTTGAATGATCAAGTCTTTCCACTGTGTATGGCTCGTCAATGTCCGCAATACCGAAAGGCCGCAGCAAAGTACTGTCTTCCAGCACCTTATCGCCATTCTCACGACCGTAGATATGCGGTTCAGAGAGCTGCAGTTTGTCATCTTTGTGCTGGAAACGAAGGAGGTAAGCACCTGAAGAATCCTTCTTGTCGCGAAGCTCAAGCATCTTTCCCTGGAAGCTCCAGTAAAGCTGTGTCTGAGCGGGAGCCTCATCGTTTATTCGGAGCAGATGCCACGCTCCGTCAAGGCTGCCATTGCCAGAAGTTTCTATCGTACAGCCTGTCACCATGAGCTGCAGAACGAAGAACAATAATATAAATAATGAATATCTAATGCGCATAAAGATTTATAGATTTGCCGAATTATCGATTTCTTTTAAAAAAACAAACTCTTCCTTACAGTCAGCTGAATGCCGCTGTTGTTGCCGTGAACATTTCCGCGGTCCAGTCCAACAGCCGCTTTCACCTGCCAGTGCTTTGGCAGCTTATAAACAGCCTCAGCCATGAAGTTAAAACTTTTCTTATAGCCGTCGTAAGGAGTGTCGTAGGTGCCGAGAGCATCCTGATATGACGCCAGTACACGATAGCTAAGCAGGTCTGTAGGATGACCTCCAAAGCCGAAATGATAGGCAGCAAAGCGATTGTTCTTCACTTCAAGAAGGTTGTCGTCATTGTATATCGGAGAGAGATAGAGCGGATTTCCCATCACCTGCCCCCAATGCTGATACGGTGCCTGCATGTAGTTGTTATAGAAGTTATCCACTCCGCAGACATGGTCTGGAATCTCAGGTGTATGGTCATGATAGATAGGACCACTTTGGTATTTCGTATAGAGATATTCGAACACGAAAGAGTCTAACCAGCTTGACAGTTTCTTTTTCCAGTCGATGCCAAACTGCATATCCTTCAGGTCGTACATAAAGAAGCGGCGGTCTTTCTTCAAGGTCCATTCACTGTCCTTTCCGTATCCGTCATAGTCAAGGAAGAACATACCAGACTGATCTTCAAAGAAATGGTCTAAATAAATACCTGTCGTCCAGTAGTCGGTCTTATAGTCCAGTCGTGCCAGCCATGATCCGAGCATATTTCCAGACACATTCTGATACATCGACTCTACCACTTCGCCGCCGCCTCCTGTAGGAAGAAACGCATTCCACAAGCCCTTCAGTCCAGCCTTATTCTCAATGGCAATCATCTTTCCGTCGCTACGAAGATAGGTCGTACCGCCGAACATTGTCACCATCTCGCAGCCGAGGGTCAGTGATAGCGGGTCGTCATCCTTGCCTATTCTCACATAACCGGCCTTGCTGTGGTAGAGTGCATTCTCAACGTATTTTGACTGTTCAAGCGTAAAGTCCTTCTGCCATTGCGTATCGGTCATCATGCCGTAAGCAATATGACCTTTGAGATTAAGCATTCCCTTAGTGCCAGGAATAGGCCAGAACTCATCAAGTGCCACACGAACCTGCGGAACAGGACGGGCATTGATGCCCAAGGTCTGCACTCCTGAACTGAGTTGATTATCTCTCAGTTCCAAAGGATATTCCTTGCTTCCGACAGTAAGTTTTCCTCTCAGCCATCGCAATTCGCCGTAGGCTTGCTGCACAACGAGAGTACTTGTATATCCATACGCACCAGCAACATCCAGTCCGAAGCCATAGTCGAACGGTTTCTCATCTTCACTGTCAAACGGCTTCAGCTCATGAACAGCCGAAGCACGCAGATAGCCATTTTTTTCCTCCAGCGACGACAGACCATATCTGTTCGCGTTTAGCCAAAGCGGGGTATTACCTTTAGACAATGACACCTGAGCCTCAGCATCAATCTTCAGATAAGCATTTTTCTCTACTTCATCCTCGTCATCCTCGTCATCGAATATCTGCGCGAAGGATGCTGACGGGAGCAGCAGCATACTGATAAATAATGTGTATCTTAATAATAAAACAGCCTTTTTCATGCTGCAAATATACATATTTTTTTTGTCTTTCTAAACAAAATAGGGAAAATCCCACCCAAGTTAGGGGAAATCCTTATTTTTCTTCATAAATAATGCTTTACTTTGCAGCAGAAAAAGTTAAAAACATCATTAGCAAACCTAAAAAATATACAGATATGAAAAAGATTTTATTCGCTTTCGTAGCATTCTTTGCAACCACATTCGTTGCTAACGCAATGAGTTTTGAGCAGGCAAGAGAGCAAGCTCTCTTCCTCACTGACAAGATGGCTTACGAGCTCAATCTTACAGACGACCAGTATGAAGCAGCCTACGAGATCAACCTCGACTACCTTCTCGGCGTCAATTCTGAGGCAGACCTCTACGGAGCTTATTGGACAAATCGTAATCTTGACCTTAGCTACGTACTCGTTGACTGGCAGTACAGAGCATTCTGCGATGCCCTCTATTTCTACCGCCCTCTCTACTGGGGTGACGGCTACTGGCACTTCCGCATCTTCGCTCGCTACCCACACCGTACGTTCTACTACTTCTCTCGTCCAGCCTTCTGGCACACATACCACGGTGGTCACTCTTGGCATACCCATGGTGGCAGCTACTATCGCAACCACACTTACGGTGCACACCATCGCACTGGAGGTAGCGGTCACGGCATGAGAGACGGTTACCACGGAACAAACAACCATGGTGGCTTCAATCGCGGCAATAATGGTAGCTATCACAACAACAGCGGTAATCATGGCAACCATGGTAACTACGGCAACGGCGGCAACGGCGGTGGTAATCGCGGAAATGGCAACTACGGCAACGGCGGCGGCAATCGCGGAAACGGTAACTACGGCAACGGCGGTGGCAATCGCGGAAACAGAGGCGGCGACGACATGTATCGCGGCTCTGGAGCAAGAACTGAACGTTCAACTCCTTCTACAAGCGGCAACAGCGGTTCTTACCGCAGCGGCACCCCTCGTCAGTCAAGCACTACAGCTACTCCTTCACGCTCTTACGGCGGTTCTCCACGCTCAAGCTACGGTGGCGGCAGCACTTCTACTCCTTCTCGTGGCAGCAGCAGTAGCAGTTACGGCGGTTCACACAGCAGCGGCAGCTATGGTGGCGGTTCACACAGTGGTGGCAGCTACGGTGGTGGTTCACGCAGTGGTGGCGGCGGCTTCGGAGGCGGCTCACATGGCGGTGGTGGTTCACACGGTGGTGGCAGACACTAAATCCTGCCTACCACAAAAAAACAGAATCACTCCCGTTATCCACACAACAAACAATATCCTCTGCAAGAGAACTAACTCACACACTTAATACTTGCATAAACAAACAATTAACACGGACGGCAGCCAACAAATGGTTGCCGTCTATTTCTTATTATGCAGATACAATCCCAGCAGAACGAAAAGCGTTCCTGCTATAAACCAGAATGTGATTGTCTCGCTAAGGAAGAGTGCAGCAGCCACAACGGTTGCCGCAGGATTAAGATAGACGTAGTTTGTAGCCGTAATCACTCCAAGCTTCTTTATGCAAACAGTCCAAAGGCAGTAGCAGCCAAGTGACGCTATAAGGCTAAGGAAGAGGAGGTTGCCACAAACAACAGGATTCAGCAGAATGCCCGGCTCAGGAATCTGTTCGGGGAAAGCCAAGAACCACGGAACGATGGTAAGAAGTCCGTAGAAGAAGATTTTCCTATTGATGA
Organism: Prevotella sp.; assembly: GCA_045600885.1. Lineage (GTDB taxonomy): Bacteria > Bacteroidota > Bacteroidia > Bacteroidales > Bacteroidaceae > Prevotella. The sequence continues at coordinate 15,651 of JAZRYU010000069.1, read as the reverse complement.
ACATTGCTGAATATGTTGACATCACAAGTTTCGTCAGGACGGAATAGACAGCCCAGCAAAGACATGCTGCCAAGGCAAGAAGATCGCCCAATGGAGAGAGATGGAGCACGAACTGTCCGTTCAGAACCACTATCGCCATGCCAAGAAAAGCAAACAAAGCACCCCATATCTGCGACTTCGAGAATCTCTGTCGATAACAGATGCAGAACAGCAAGGTGGCAAACAGCGGACAGCTGCATACAATCAGCGAAGTGTTCGTAGCCGTGGTGTATTCCAGCGACATATTCTCTGTAAGGAAATACAAGCTGCCGCCCGTAAGTCCGAGAGCTGCCATAAGCAGTTCGTCCTTGACGCTGTTGCACATCAGCTTCTTGGGCGACACGAAAATCAATATGGCGTATGCCAAGGAGAAGCGCAAGGCAAAGATTGCCGCTGGCGAGAGTCCGTTGAAGAGCAGCATTTTCGTTGCCACAAATGTTGTTCCCCATACAATGACTATCGCCACAGCGAGTATATGATAGAAAAGTTTTTCTTTCTGCATTCTGTCCATTTCAAGGGTTATTTATTCCGATTATCGAGCCACCTCTATTTCTCTCGGCAGACTTTCACCGCCGTCGTTCAGGGCTGTAACCTTGAAGCGGTAGTTCACGTCGGGCTTGAGACTGAGGGCAATGGCATTTGATTTCACCACTTCGCCGTTATTGTAATCTCCTGTTCCAGACGCTATATATATAATGAATGAACGCGGATTAGAACTTGGTTCCGTCTCGTCTATCTGTGGCTGCCACTGCACCTGCAGTCTGCCGTCTTTCAGGAAGAAAGCCTGGAGGTCCTTCACTGGCAGTGGCTGTACGACGGCTTTCTCTCCATGTTTGTCTGCAATGAACCTCAGGATTGTCTTATACATACTGCGGGCAAGGGTGAAGCGGAACTCTGGGTCATGTCCTTTCTCCATATCAGCGGGATTCTCATGCGAAAGAACCTCTATGATGGCTGAAGGAATCTCCGGAATACGCGTTTCGCCATAGTTCTTATCCCACGTGCCGCGAGTTCTCCATTCGCCATATTTATTCACCACATCAGTATAGATGTTCTGCTGCAGATTAGTGGCAAATTCCTTGGAGAGGTCTCTTGAAACACCGCTAGCGAGTTTGCCGCCCTTAGTGTCTGTAGTACAGATGCCGAGTGTTCCGATATACGAAGAATCGTTTGTCTTTCCGGCATCACTGTGTACGGCAAGAGCCAGTTCCAATGGCACGCCGAGGCCTTCTTCCGTAGGATTGAAGCAGGAACCTCCTGCCACCCAGTTTGCCATCATCGGACGGGTGCGGATATCATCGTTGTAATCGTTCTCATGCTTGAAGGTGTTCCACACATAGTCTGGTGCTCCGTACCACTGAGCGGTATATCTTGCCGCCTCAATGCAGCGAGGTTCACCACTGACGCTACCGCCTCTCTTTGTTCGTCCCATACCTCCGCCAAAGCGCACTGCATTAGCCGTGATATAGCCGTTATACTGACTCTCGTTGGTCAGGATGACGCAGTTGTTGAGGTTCTGTCCAGCCTCAAAGTTGAAGGTTCCGAGGTAAACCCACGTACCTTGTCCCATCGTCTGGTTTACGATAAACTCCGTAGCCGTTCCGCCGTGATAGACCGTATAGTGGGCATCGGGCACATTCTCGTTACGATATTTAGGATAAGCCACATAGACAGCATAGCTTCCGCGCTTCACTATTCGTGGAACGTACTGAAGCTCACACTGCTTCAGCTTGCTCGTCTTCACCATCTTCGTATTGCCGTAGGTAAACGGATGGTCATTGTCGTCATATACTTTCTTCACATCGGAGAAACCGCGCACTGGGCATTCCTGCCATTTGGCATAGACATTCAGTTCCTTGCCGCCTTCAACGATAATCTCCGTCGTCTGCGCATCTCTTTCTCTTGCCGTGAACACATTGGCTCCGGCATTCTCAAGCATCGGGATAAGGTAAGGCACAACGATGGTTCTCGTAAAGAGATCCTCGCGGGTTCCGTTCATATAAGGACGTTGCCAGTCCCACTCTCCCTTCTTGTTGTTGAAGTATCTTCCGTGACTGTTTGTTACCGTAACATGCTTGTTAGCAAGACCTTGCGTCACCTTATACGGCTTTGACTGATTGCTAACCCACGGATTTCCCGTATATTGCGGATAGCCTTTATAATACGAAGTCTTCGGTGGCGTATATCCAAGAAGAATCTGCTTCTTTGTGCCACATGAAGCACAAAGAAGCAGAGCTGAAAGATATGTTACTATCCTTAGGATTTTCATTCTACGTCAATAAACTTTTCCGGATGCTTTCCTTTGCATCCTTTAAAATAAGAGCGGATTTCCTGCATGTCTTTTTCCAGGTCTCCTGTCGGCGTAATCTGCTTAGTACAGCGAATCAGTTTCTTCTCATAATCGGCAGAAATAAGCAGAATAGGGATATTCGCCTTCTGAGCTATGAAGTAGAAACCTTTCTTCCACTCCCTGACAGCCGATCGTGTTCCTTCCGGAGTGATGCAGAGCGCAAACTTGTCTGCTGCTTTTGCCGACTCTGCCACTGCATCCGTCAAACTCGTATTCTTCTTCCTATATACTGGAATACCGCCAAGTCTGCGGAAAATGGGGCCGAGCGGCCAGAAGAACCATTCCTTCTTCATCATGAAACCGATGCGGACATCTTCTGCCTGACAGAAAAACTCGCCGAGGATAAAGTCCCAATTGCTGGTATGCGGTGCAAGTGCCAGAATATACTTATCCGGGAAAGTGACGGTTATCTCCGTCTTCCATCCCCACAGCTTATACAGCATCCAGGAAAAAAACTTCTTTCTCATACCTTGTTGTTCTCAGGGAACACCACCCAAGGCTTAAAGGTCTTTGCCTCTTCAAAGTCCATCAGTGCGTACGACATAATAATCACCGTATCGCCAACCTGACATTTGCGAGCTGCCGCACCATTCAGGCAGATGCAGCCTGAGCCTCGCTCGCCCTTGATGATGTATGTTTCAAAGCGTTCGCCGTTATTGTTGTTCACAATAGCCACCTTCTCGCCGGCAATGAGGTTTGCCGCATCCATGAGGTCTTCGTCTATTGTTATGCTGCCCATGTAGTTCAGGTTTGCTTCCGTCACCTGAACACAGTGCAGCTTACTCTTCAAAACTTCTATCTGCATTACTTTGTCTGTTTCTATGCGACTCTATACGACCTAGATATATCTGATATGGTCAATGAGTCTGATTGGTTTCTTTCCGCAATATACTGTGATACAACCTACCACGTGGGCAGCATCCTTCCAGTCGCTGACATCGAGGAGTGTGTCACCATCAACGATAGAGTAATATTCCACTTCGAGCCCGTCAACAGCGTTGATTGTCTCCACCACATAGCTGTGAGTCTCCTTCACGGTGTGGCTTTTAGCATAGTCAACACTTGCCTTCATAGCCTCGAAAATCTTTGGAGCAATGGCTTTCTCGTCTTCAGCGAGGAGCGAGTTGCGCGAAGATTTTGCAAGACCGTTCTCTTCGCGAATAATCGGACATTCCACTATCTCCACCTTTATGCCGAGATGTTTCACCATAGCCTTCACTACGGCAATCTGCTGGAAATCCTTCTCGCCGAAATAAGCGCGGTCTGGCTTTGCTATGTAGAACAGTCGGCTCACAACCTGGCAAACGCCATTGAAATGTCCTGGACGGTGAGCTCCTTCCATGACGGTTGACACTGGCGGATACTCAAACTTGCGAGTATCTTCCGTTGGATACATTTCCTTCACTGAAGGAGCAAACACGTATGTCGCACCGCAAGCATCGAGAAGCTCGCAGTCGGCATCAAGTGTGCGTGGGTATCTCTCCAGATCCTTTGGATCGTTAAACTGTGTCGGATTAAGGAACACCGAAACCACAGTGACATCATTCTCAGCCACGGAGCGTCTTACCAACGAAGCGTGACCTTCATGAAGTGCGCCCATTGTAGGCACCATTCCAATCTTCTTGCCAGCCTTGCGGTCCGCAAAGAGTGCGTTCTGCAGGTCAACAACAGTATTGAATACTATCATTTTTCTAGTAAACTTGTTTAAAGTTGTATGTTTTTAGGGTGCAAAATAAGCACTTTTTTATGAATTAAGGAAGAGAAAGTGTTAAAAAGAGTCATAAAAAAGGGGCGTTTTTGCAAAAACATCAAAAAAAATGACTTATTTTCACTCTTTTTTATTAACTTTGCAGCGATAATTATCTTTTTAACTACGAGTTTCCCTCCCAAAAGCGTCCTGCATCAACGGAAAAAACGCTTCGGGAAAAGCTCGCAAAAATCATTCTACGGTGAAGAAAGTTCTTTACATCAATCAGGAGATGACTCCTTATGTTGACGAGACCGAAATGGCAAATCTCGGCACAGCTGTTGCACGCGCTATCCAGGAAAGTGGTTGCGAGGTTAGATCCTTTATGCCAAAATGGGGACACGTTAACGAGAGGCGAGGTCAGCTACACGAGGTCATCCGACTTTCGCGCATAATGATTATTATCGACGAAACCGACCATCCGCTCATCATCAAGGTGGCATCTATACCTCAGACTCGCATCCAGGTATATTTCATCGACAACGACGACTTCTTCTCTGGCCGCAAGATGGCTTTCGACGAAGAGGGCAATGAGTATGCCGACAATGCTGAGCGTGCGGTATTCTTTGCACGCGGCGTTCTTGAGACCATCAAGAAGCTCCGTTGGACTCCAGACGTAATCCATTGTCAGGGATGGATGAGCGCCCTTGTGCCTATGTACATAAAGCGTTCGTTCAGCGAAGACCCTGCTTTCAAGGAGGCAAAGGTGGTCACTTCCGTCTTCAAGAACGAGCTTAAGAACGGTATCGCGCCTAACTTCAAGAAGACCATTGAGTTCAAGGGCGTGCGACAGTCCGTGCTTAAGCCATACTCTAAGGAGTTCAACTTCACCGAACTCGAAAAACTCGCTATGGACTATTCCGATGCCATCATCCTGGCTGGAGATGACATAGACAGCGAACTCGTTGACTACGCAAAGGCTACTGATAAGCCTCTCCTCGACAAGAAGATTGCGGAAGACGAGATTGCCGACACTTATATGAATTTCTATGAATCGCTTTAAATTTTCTACTCTCTTACTGTTTGTTGCCTCGCTGATCTGCATCACTTCTTGCGACGAAACTACCGACGACATCGGTTCTGGACTTGCAGGCAACATGGATAATTTCACCATCAAGGCGGACACTTTCCTCGTACATTCACAGACCAAGACTCTCGGAGCCATTCAGGCAAGAAGTGCTAAGGCCAACCTCGGCTGCATTCGCGACTACGACACCGGTGCTGTCATTCGTGGTAGCTACACGACGCAGTTCTACATCCCAGACGGGGACATCTTCCCTGACCTTGACACCATCCGAAGCCTTGATCCGTCTTACAGCGACCTCGGCAAGCCGGCACACATCGCCATTGACCAGGTCATCGCTGACGACACTTATCTCTATATCAATCCAGAGCAGATTGTCGGCGACTCGCTGCAGCCTCTCCATCTCAAGATCTACGAGCTGAAGAAGCCTATCCCTGACGGAAAGACTTACATGTCTGACTTCGACCCTGTCAAGGAGGGCTACATTGATTTGAGCAACCCTCTGCAGTCTATGCCGTTCACCATGACCGACATGACTCTTGACAGTGCCACAGTCAACTCTTCTGACTATGCCGCATTATTCAAGATTCCGCTCAACAAGGAATATACCCGTGACGGCAAGACATACAAGAACTACGGCACATACATCATGCGTCGCTACTACCAGAGCAAGCAGGACAAGGACGGAGCATTCAACTCTTACAACAAGTTCATCCATAATGTCTGCCCGGGCTTCTACATTGCTGTTGACAACGGCGAGGGTGCTATGGCAACCATCGCCGGTACTGGTATGAACATATCTTTCCGCTTCTTTGCCAACGACACCATCCCTGAGCAGAGAGGTAGCACAACGCTCTACGGTACTGACGAAGTGCTGCAGACCACTCTCATCGAGACTGATCCTAACGCTCTTCAGCAGCTTGCCAACGACAACTCTTGCACTTACCTCAAGACCCCTGCTGGCCTCTACACAGAAATGACTATTCCTGTGGAAGAGATTATGTATAGCCACGACCGTGACAGCCTCAGCAAGGCTAAGGTCACTCTGCAGTGCATGAACTCACAGGGCTATAACGGAAAGACATACAGTGCACCTCAGTATCTGCTGATGGTTCCTGCCGACAGTGTGCAGACTTTCTTCAACGAGAAGAAACTCACAAACGGTCGCACAGCTTTCCTCGCAAACTATTCCTCATCAACAAACACTTACACTTTCGACAACTTCGCAGGCATGATTGCCTACATGAACTCTCTGAAGAAGGCTGGTAAGGCTGGGGCGAACTGGAACAAGGTGGCTCTCGTGCCGGTTAGCGTAACCGTAAACTCAAGCTCATCAAGTTCATCTGGATCTACCATCTCTGCCATCTATCACAACATGGCGCCAAGCTCCGTAAAGCTGGTTGGTGGTACAAATCCGCTGCAGCAGACCAAGATGTCTGTTGTTTACACCCGAATGTCCGAATAAGTCAAACAGACAAACATCAGAACAACATAAGGAAACGCGGTCATCTTGGCCGCGTTAACTATTAGACAACCAATACGAATTATGGCACAATATTTAGTTAGTGACAACCGCAAGGTTACAACTCACAGACTTAAGGAAATGAAACTCCGAGGCGAGAAGATCTCCATGCTCACCTCATACGATTATACCATCGCCTCTATCGTTGACGCTGCTGGCATCGACTGCATCCTCGTCGGCGACTCAGCAAGTAACGTAATGGCTGGTAACTCCACCACTCTCCCCATAACCGTGGAGCAGATGATCTACCATGCCAAGTCAGTAACAAAGGCTGCGAAGCGCGCACTCGTCATCTGCGACATGCCGTTCGGTTCTTACCAGATAGACCGCAAGGAAGGCATCCGCAATGCCATCCAAATAATGAAGGAGAGCGGATGCGATGCTCTTAAGCTTGAAGGTGGCGAAGAGATCATCGATACGGTAAAGGGCATTCTTGAGGCTGGCATTCCTGTTATGGGACACCTCGGACTCACCCCTCAGAGCATAAACAAGTTCGGCACTTACGCCGTTCGCGCTAAGGAAGACGCAGAGGCAGCCAAGCTCATTGCCGACGCAAAACTGCTTGACGAGGCTGGATGCTTCGGCATTGTCCTTGAGAAAGTTCCTGCCGCACTTGCCAAGAAGGTTACGGAAGCGGTATCATGTCCTACCATTGGCATCGGTGCTGGCCCTGACACTGACGGCCAGGTGCTTGTTGTGGCAGACATGCTCGGCATGACAAAGGGATTCTCGCCTAAGTTCCTTCGTCGCTATGCAGACCTCGGCACCGTTATGACAGAAGCTATCGGCTCTTACATCACTGACGTAAAAGCAAAGAATTTCCCAACATTAGAAGAATCATATTAAACACATTATGAGACACATTATTTATATTATAGCCCTTATTTTCCTCCCTCTCACCCTCTCCGCACAGACTTACACTAAGCCTTGCACTGACAAGAAACTCGTTAAGGCTGCAAAGAAATGGGCAAAGAAGGGAGCATGGCGCAATGGTTTCAACACCGCGTCACCTGACGAAACCGTCAATCTCGTTGAGTTCTACACACAGTACAAGAAGAATCCACAGCAGTGGGATGCCATGTTCAAGTGGCTCGCTGCCCATGATCTCACTACCATCGAGAAAGGTAAGCACCCTATCGAAGGCACTAACTTAGTGGTCAGCGTGGAAGATTCCAACAACGAGCCTGAGGCTAAGCGCAAGTCGGAGAGCCATTACCACCACATCGACTTCCAGTGGGTAGTAAAGGGCACAGAGCGTTTCGCCATTCTTGACCATGAGTCTAGCAAGCCAAACACGGAGTATAAGCCTGACGTCATTCGCTATGCTTACGACACCTCTAAGGCTAAGTATATCGAACCTGCACACGATAAATTCATTATCTTCTTCCCAGACGACTGGCACGTGGCAAAGATAGCCAACAGCACTGACGACCAGGTTATCCGCGTTATTGTCGTGAAACTGGATTACGCGGAATAATGACAATAATCAAGATTGCTTAACTATTCAGCAGGCATAAAGCGATAAGTCGCAGAATTTTCCTAACTTTGCAGCCGCAAAATGCGCTTTTTCGCGCTATGCACCCCCTGATTGGACTATGGTGTAATGGTAGCACAACAGGTTTTGGTTCTGTTTGTGGTGGTTCGAATCCGCCTAGTCCAACAATAAAGAAATCGGCTTTTTCAGGTCGATTTCTTTTTTTATTACGCTTTTTTTGCAGAAAAAAGCCAAATACTTTCTCTATTTAAAAGATTTTTAATAATTTTGCAAAAGAAAACAACTATAAAACAGTAAAAATCCTTTTAATATAACATCTTATGATAGACGTTAAACAAACTCTCGCGGACGCTTCTGAAAGAATGGAAATGGCCGCTATGTTCCTCGACGAACAGCTCTCTCGCATACGTGCAGGTCGCGCAAATGTAGCTATCCTTGCTGGTGTACGCGTAGAACAATACGGCATGATGATGCCTCTCAATCAGGTGGCTAACGTTTCTTGTCCTGACGCTCGTACCATCGCCATCAAGCCTTTCGACAAGAAAGCTATCCGCGACATTGAGAAAGCAATCATGGACTCTAACGTGGGCATCACTCCAGAAAACAACGGCGAAATCATCCGCCTCGGCATTCCACAGCCTACTGAGGAGCGTCGTAAGGAACTCGCTAAGCAGTGTAACCAGATTGCTGAAAAGGCTAAGGTTGAGATTCGCAATGTGCGCGCTGACATCAAGGATAAGCTGAAGAAGGCTATCAAGGACGGTCTTTCTGAAGACCTTGAGAAAGATGCAGAGGCTGATCTTCAGAAGCTTCACGACAAGTTCATCAAGAAGCTTGAGGAAATGCTCGATGCTAAGCATAAGGAGATCATGACTATCTAATCTCCTCGGGGTATTAACAGAATACACTATAAGTGAATATTGTAATAAAGAACACTGGTTCATGGTACACCGTTCTCACTGAGAGCGGTGAGATCGTGGACTGCAAGATAAAGGGTAACTTCCGCCTTAAAGGTATTAAGAGCACAAACCCTGTGGCTGTGGGCGACCATGTGGAAATCGTCCGCAACCAGGAAGGCACGGCTTTCATCAATAAGATTCACGACCGCCGCAACTACATTGTCCGCAAGTCCATCAACCTCTCGAAGCAGAGCCACATTCTTGCAGCCAATGTCGATCAGGCGTGCCTCGTGGTCACCGTGGCAAACCCTGAGACATCCACAACATTCATCGACCGTTTCCTTGCATCGGCAGAAGCGTATTCCGTGCCTGTCATACTGCTCTTCAACAAGACAGACCTGCTTGACGAAGAACTGCAGCACTATCAGGACATGATGGTAAACCTCTATGAGACCATCGGTTATCAGTGTCTCCAGCTCTCCGCTCAGACTGGCTATGGCATAGACAAGCTGAAGGAAGTTCTTCAAGGAAAGATTTCCCTCTTCTCCGGCAATTCCGGCGTAGGCAAATCCACGCTCCTCAACGCTCTTATCCCGGGACTGAACCTCAAGACCTCCGAAATATCGGATGCCTATAACCTCGGTCAGCACACCACCACCTTCTCGGAAATGATCCGTTTCCCAGAAGAATTACTGGCAACCACCGTTCCCGAGGTTTTAACCTCGAGCTCCTCTCAAGCCACCTGGCTCATTGACACTCCTGGCGTAAAAGGCTTCGGCTCCTTCAACATGAAGCCGGAAGAAATCGGCTCTTACTTCAAGGAAATGTTCCATTTCTCCCGCGACTGCCGCTTCAGCAACTGCACCCACACCCACGAACCAGGCTGCGCCGTTCTCCGTGCTATTGAAGATCACTACATAGCCGAATCCCGCTACAAGTCCTATCTCTCAATGATGGAGGACGACGATGACAACAAATACCGCGAAGCAGAATAGCCACCGTTCCCCGAGGTTCCGCCTCGGGCATTACTCAACAACTATGACTTTATTCCTAACATCCAGCCACACCATCGGATGGGCAGGCGCGCTGAACCCAGCCAACGGCCTCATCGACGAGCTCCGTTCTGCCCTCTCCCACCCTATCCGCTGCGCAATGATATCATCCTTCCCTGACGATGTGGAAATCACAGACCGCATGGCATGGGAAGTTCGCGAATGTTTTGAAAACGCAGACCTCGCCTTCGACCACTACGAGGTCATCGACCGTCGTACCGAAGACCAGGCTGAGCGCATTCTCAGCGAAGCAAACTTCATCTTCATCTGCGGCGGACACGTTCCTACGGAAAACGATTTTCTCAAAGATATCAAGCTCAAGTCGCGTCTGAAGAACTTCGACGGCGTGCTCCTCACCATCAGCGCCGGCTCAATGAACTGCGCTGACGATGTCTATTCCCCACCTGAAATGGACGAGGAGGTCCTTGACCCTAAATATCAGTACCATCGCAAGGGTCTCGCCCTTACCGATGTTAACATCCTTCCGCACTACCAGACTCTTCAGGACATGGTTCTCGCCGGCAAGCATATCATCAAGGACATCGCTATAGCTGACAGCCAGAAGCATCCTATCTACTGCCTGAACGACGGTTCGTACTTCCTTATAAAAGACGGTCGCACCGAACTGCGAGGCGAAGCCTATCGCATAAACAAAGGCCGCATAACCCACGTCTGCTCTGACGATGAGCGCAAACTCCTCAAGAACGGCAGGCTTATGAAAAGTTTGTAGAGCGAGGATGATGTAGGGCAGCCAAATGGTAAATTGGACTCCGAGCTTGCTCGCCTGAGCACCTACGGAGCGCAAGAAATGGTAAATGGTAAATGACATTATGAACTTCGTCTATATTTCCCCAAATTTCCCTGACACAGCATGGAAGTTCTGTGCTGCGCTCAAGAGCAATGGTGTCAGCGTTTTTGGCGTTGGCGACCAAGACTATGACAGTCTGAAACCAGAACTCAAGAACTCTCTGACAGAATATTTCAAGGTCAGCAGCCTTGAGAACTACGATGAGGTCTATCGTGCCTGCGCTTTCTTCACCTGGAAGCACGGACGCATCGACTGGCTTGAGTCAAACAATGAATACTGGCTTGAGCAGGATGCCAGACTGCGCACAGACTTCAACATCAACACCGGTCTGAAGCTCGACGGCATACGCTCCATCAAGGAGAAGTCTGAGATGAAGAAGCTCTATGCCCAGGGCGGTATCCGTACAGCTCGCCAGATAAAGGCAAGCGAGGGTTTCCATCCTGTTAAGTGGTTTGCCGGCGAAGCTGGCTACCCTATCTTCGCTAAGCCTGATGTCGGTGTCGGTGCTAACGGCACGTTCAAGCTCAACAGCGATGCAGACCTGGAATGGTTCTTCAATAACGTCAAGGACTTCAACGACTACGTCATCGAAGAATACGTCACAGGAAATATCTGCGACTACGATGCCATCATCGACTCCAACGGCAATCCGCTCTTCGAGTCATGGAGCATCTGTCCACCGTCTATTGCCGACATCGTGGCAAACAACCTCGACTCTGTCTATCACGTAGAGAAGGAGATGAACGAAAACCTCCGCTTCTGGGGTCGTCAGACCATCAAGGCGTTCAACGTGAAGAGCCGCTTCGTCCATCTGGAGTTCTTCCGCCTGGACCGTGCACATAAGGGTCTCGGAAACGTTGGCGACTTCGTAGCCCTTGAGGTTAACATGCGACCTGGTGGCGGCTTCACCCCAGACATGCTCAACTATGCTCACGCCGTTGACGTCTATAAGATATGGGCTGACATGGTGGTTTATGACCGTAGCAACCAGCCTAACACACCAGAAAACTACTACTGCGTCTTTGCAGGTCGTCGTGATGGCGTTGCTTACCGTCTTGACCATAACGCCATGATGGAAAAGTACAAGTACGCACTCAAGCAGTGGGATCGTATGCCTGACGCACTTGCACCAGCAATGGGCAATCAGACCTACATCGCACAGTTCGCCACTGAGCAGGAAAAGGACAACTTCCTTGCCGACATTTACGACAGAATATAAAAGAGCAATGAACGTAACTTATCACAAATGGTATAGCCAGAACCTCAATCGCGACATGGAGTATAAGGTCTTCGGCGATAAAGGTCACGGCATGATAGCCTTCCCTTCGCAGGACGGCCGCTTCTACGACTTTGCCGACCGCGGCATGATCCACGAGCTTACGCCATGGATAGAAGCTGGCAGACTGCGCGTCATCTGCGTCGATGGCATCGACTGGGAGACATGGTCAAACCTCGGCGGCGACAACCGCTGGCGTATAGAGCAGCAGGAGCGTTGGTTCCACTATATCGTTGACGAATTGATGCCAAACATCCGCTATTGGGAGCAGGAGACCTTCATGGTTACGGGATGCTCTATGGGTGCCATGCACGCAGCAAACTTCTTCTTCCGTCGTCCTGACATCTTCGACACACTCATCGCTATGTCTGGTCTCTACAGCGCGTCAGACAGTTTCCCGCTCTATGCCGACGAACTCACCTACGCCAACTCCCCAATAGACTTCCTCCGCAATATGCCGGAAGACCACCAATGGCTAAATTATTACCGCAGAAACAAGATTGTCGTCACCATAGGTCAGGGACGCTGGGAAGACGTCACCCTCCCTTCAACCCGAGAGCTCGACACCATACTCTGCCAGAAAGGCATTCCTGCATGGTTCGACTATTGGGGCTATGACTCCGACCACGACTGGCCTTGGTGGAAGAAACAGCTTCGCCACGTCATGTATAACATAGATCCGCTGTAGAATTCCTTAGCTTTACAAAAATATTCCTATAGGAACAGAAAATTATTCCTTAAGGAAAAGCTACCGCAGTAGCAATAAAAAAAATATAGGATTTTTCTGGCAAAATCCTACATTCCTACATAAAATCTCAGCGAACCCCAGTGTTTATCGGGGTTCAGCTGCTATGTAGGATTTATGTAGGATTATGTAGGATCCATGTAGGAAGGAAATCCTACATAATTACACACCATGTAGGATTATGTAGGATCTATGTAGGATTTTTTTCATCCTACATAGACCTAACCATTTGATAATAAGAGAGTTGCAACAATTCCATGTAGGAATGTAGGATTTTGGTTGGAAATTAACACACTATACCTCGTATATAGTTTCCATTATAAAAGTATGTTGTCCCATGTTACTAACGGTCTATTGATGAGAATCTTCTTCGGTTCACCAATAGAGGTGTAAGGACTTCTATTATCGTATCCAAAATTGTATGGTGCTGCTTGTATTATGTATGGAGCAACCATTCTTTTGTCAAGATGTTCTCTGAACTTCACATAAATCTCTCCGCAGAATTGACCTATCATGTCGCTATCTGGATTCAAAGCTTCCTTGAGAATGTCAGTCTCTTCAATATCATCGTTTCCAAAACGACGGTATAGGTTTAGGGCTTCCCTTTCATAGTTTGACAAATCAGAAAAGACGATACCTTCCGGATGTCGCAGAAAAAGGAGGTAGATGACTTTCACGACAGGAGCCATCTCTATCTTCATGTTATTGAAATCGGTAAGGATTATGTCGCCATCAGCAGTTACATGCACGCGACTTATTTCATTGCAAGAGTCGCACAAGGCATCAATGACATAGCGTTTTATGCCTGAAATGTCTTTCTCCTTAACCATGTCGAAGTATCTTTGCTGTGCTCTATAGAACGACCGATCAGCCTCTGAATAATCCTTCATGGAGAAGGAACCATAGTTGATGTGGCAATAGGATTCTCCGCAGACTCTTGTGTATCTCTCCAGCGAAGCCATTATGTCAGCATCATCCTTACCAGACAGCGGATAGTAGCTGTATTCATAACAGCCCTTATGTCTGTCATCATCGCAAGTGAAACATTCTGTCATCATGAAGTGAAGCAATCCAGGAGCCAATGCCTTAGCGTCGTCATCGTGAAGATGTGAGTTGATAAGTTCCGTGTTCACCTTACGGATAGTTTCGTCAGAAGGAGCTTTCGTCAGAGGATGATAATACCTCAAAGTTTGCAAATCTGCATATTCATTCACCACCTCTGGGATATAAATAAAGTCATAGCCAAGGCGGTCTTTGAATAAAGCTCTGACTGTGGTAAGATTTCGCTTAAAGAAATCGTCCAATATTTCATTGCCTGCAAAATGAGCGTAAATAACTTCTTTGCAGGTAGGATAGAAAGGTACTCCCTTTTCTATTCCCTTCAAATAGATTCTGTTTTTCATAAGTGTTTTTAAAACATGCTTGTTTCCATGTCATTTTCCCATGTCACGAATGACCTGTCTAACATGATTCTCTTAGGTTCACCTCTACGTCCCGTGACAAAATAATTCCTAGCGAGAGTTTCACTGAACTTACCGATAAAAGACTCTCTGATACGAGCGCACTTTTCGTTGATAGAGTTCTTCAGAGGATTCGTTACATCTTCAATACTCTTTTGTATGGCATCATTATCCGAACGATTTGTCAGCTTGTTGTAGATGTAAGCCAGTTCTCTACGATAGTTCTCCAGTTCCTTGAACACAATACCTTCCGGATGTCGCAGGAAAAGGAAGAATACTGCCTTTGGCAGAGCCGTCATCTCAATTTCCATGTTGTTGTAATCAGTAAGCACGACACGCCAATCTTTGGTAATGAGTACGCGACTAAGTCGTTCCTGCTTTTGGAAAAGCTCATTGATGAGAGCTTCGTCTATTCCTACGGCTCTGAGTTTCTCCACACGTTCGCGTATTTCTTCCATTATTTTCTCCGTATCTTGATGGAAAGTATCGTCACACGTCCCAGAGTCCTCATATCTCGCCCTGCTATATCGCGCAGCAGTGCTTAATGCCGATTTATAAATATCCAGGTTCTCCTCTATGTCGTTGCGAGTGACAACAGGATAGTATCTGAACTCATAGTAGAAGTCCTCCTCTGTCTCTCCAGTACCTAAACCTGTACTGACAATCAGTCCGGGCTTTATATATTGAGCTGGAGGACAGAGATTTATATTCTTACCATCAACAGTAGAGTAGAAGCAAGGCTTTGTCATCGTGTTGACATACTTCATTATCCAACTGCTGTCAATACATATTTTCTCCAGACTTTCGTCAGTCAGCCATGGGCATGTATATTTCAATGTCTCTTGGTCAAAAAACCTTTTGCCTTCGTAGGGAAGATAAATGAACTCTTGTTCTCTTATCCTAAAGAACCTTTTCAGTCGCTCGTAATTCTCTTGAATGTAGCGATTGACCTCCTCGTCATATTCATTCTCAATGTAAAGTACCTGATTGCCAGAAGGCACGAAACCAGCCTTTGCCGACACCATGACCATCGGAGTTCTCTTTTCGTCAATAACCATATCCTCCAATGTCTTAGGACTGTTATCTACTGGCGGAGGAGTAGGGTGTGTTTTCTTCCATGCCCATTCAAAAGGAGTATAGATGAGTGCTATTGGAAAGGCTACAATGAAGAACACAATCAACTCTACGATCCCAGTAGGTACGAAGTGAAGTGTCAGTATCGTTTCCCATGTGT
>JAZRYU010000068.1:0-2980 GCA_045600885.1 Prevotella sp. | reverse complement strand
AATTCTGACGGTCAGACCATAATTAGCGAAGGCATAGACTCCAACTACATGGACATCATAAACTATGCTACGTTCGGCGTGATAAAGTTGACGGAAGAATGAAATCAGTGCTTGTAAACATATCGCGACTGATCGTTGCCCTGACGTTTATATTCTCTGGATTCGTTAAAGCTGTTGACCCGCTGGGCTCTCAGTATAAGATTCAGGACTATATCGCTGCCGTGACTGATGCCTACAACACGGGTTTCGTACACGATTGGGGAACGCTTATCGCAGCTGTCCTCCTCGCAGCCTTTGAGTTCCTGCTTGGCATTCATCTGCTCTTCGCCATAAGTCGCAGACTGACTTCGAAGATAGCCTTTCTCTTCATGGTTGTGATGACGTGCGTGACCGTCTGGATTTATGTGGCAGATCCTGTGAGCGACTGCGGATGCTTCGGCGATGCTTTCGTGCTTACGAATGGTCAGACTCTGCTGAAGAACATTGCTCTGCTCTCGCTGACTTTCATCATAGCCTGGAAACCGACACTTATGCCGCGTCTGATCAGCAAGACAAACCAGTGGATAGTATCCAACTATTCGGCACTCTACATACTCGGAGTAAGCGTATATTGTCTCGCAAAACTCCCAATCATGGATTTCCGCCCTTACCAGATTGGTACTAACATCTACGAGGGAATGCAGATTCCGGAAGATGCGGAACAGCCGGAATTCAAGACAACGCTCATCTATGAGAAAGACGGCGAGAAGAAGGAGTTTACGATGGAGAATCTTCCGGACTCCACTTGGAACTTCGTCGATTCCAAATCAGAGCAGATAAGCGAAGGATATGTGCCGCCGATTCACGACTTTGAGATCTCTTACAACGGCGACGACATCACTGAGGATGTTCTTACTGAAGACAACTACTACTTCCTCATGATAGCGCCTCATCTGGAGACAGCCGATCAGTCGCAGTTCGGAAAGATAAACATCTTAGCAGAATATGCCAAGCGCAACGGCTATCGCTTCATCTGTCTTACGGCGAGCAACGAGAAAGCCATTGAGGAATGGGCAGACATCACCGGCGCGGAATATCTCTTCGCCAATACCGACGAGACAACGCTCAAGACCATTGTCCGCTCTTCGCCAGGAATTCTCCTTCTGAATAAAGGCACAGTCTATCAGAAGTGGAGCCACAACTTCCTCCCAAAGCTCGACGAGAACTCGCCTGAACTTGAGAAGACTCCATACGGCATTATGGCTCTCGACGAGAATAGGGATGCTACGGCAAAAACCATTGCCTGGTATTGCATTCCGCTCCTTATCCTCACCCTCTTCGATCGCCTCGTAGCCGGCATCATCGCCTTGGTGAAAATGCTCAGAAGAAAGAAGGCTACACCAAAAGCAGAAAGCTAAAAACCAAAAACTAAAAACCAAAAACTAAAAACCAAAAACTAAAAACCAAATAAGTATTAAACATTATGAGAAAAAAGATTGTAGCAGGCAACTGGAAAATGAACATGAACCTGCAGGAAGGCATTAGCCTCGTAAAAGAAGTAGTAGCTAACAACGCAGAGAAGCCAAACTGCGAAGTTATCGTTTGTACTCCATTCATCCACCTCGCAACTGTTGCTCCAATGATGAACGAGAACGTTGCTCTCGGTGCTGAGAACTGTGCTGACAAGGCTAAGGGTGCTTACACTGGTGAAGTTTCTGCTGAGATGGTTAAGTCAACTGGTGCTCAGTATGTTATCCTTGGCCACTCAGAGCGTCGTGAGTACTACAACGAGACTCCAGAGATTCTCAAGGAGAAGGTAGAGCTCGCACTTGCTAACGGTCTTAAGGTTATCTTCTGTATCGGTGAGTCACTCGCAGAGCGTGAGGCTAACAAGCAGAACGAAGTTGTAAAGGCTGAGCTCGCAGGTTCTGTATTCCACCTCTCAGCTGAGCAGTGGAAGAACATCATCATCGCATACGAACCAATCTGGGCTATCGGTACAGGTAAGACTGCTACAGCTGATCAGGCTGAGGAGATCCACGCTTACATCCGTTCTTGCGTTGCTGAGGTTTACGGTGCAGAGGCTGCTGCTGAGACTTCAATCCTCTACGGTGGTTCTTGCAAGGCTTCTAACGCTCCTGAACTCTTCGCTAAGCCAGACATCGACGGTGGTCTCATCGGTGGTGCTTCTCTCAAGGCTGCAGACTTCAAGGGTATCATCGACGCTTGGAACTAATACCAAATCTTAGTTAGAAGGAGTTAACAGAGGAATTTGACAGGTATCGACATCACACGTCGAATCTTGTTCTACCCATTGGCGAGTTCATTCGCCATTAGCTCCTTCTAACTTTTCTTTTTTCACTCAACATAAATAATAATTATGAGAACTCTTTTAATACTTTTTATCATCTGCATACAGTCATCATTCTCTATTCTCGGTGCACAGACATTCTCACAGAAACTGACAACCAAGACTAAGGGCCAGGTTACTCTTCACCAAGACCAGAGACTGACAAGCATCATCGACGGTAACGCTTCGTCTTCTTCACAGAACAGCGATCAGTCAGCGCAGACAGGAAAGAAAGTGAAGGTTAGAGGATGGCGCATTCAGGTATTTATGGGCGGTAGTGACAAGAAAGAGGAGGCAAACAGATGGGGACGCAAGGTCAACAATGCCTTCAACGAGCTCCA
The DNA here is from genome assembly GCA_045600885.1 of Prevotella sp. Lineage (GTDB taxonomy): Bacteria > Bacteroidota > Bacteroidia > Bacteroidales > Bacteroidaceae > Prevotella. The sequence continues at coordinate 310 of JAZRYU010000068.1, read as the reverse complement.
GTACTATGTAAAGTATGAATCCCCTAACTATCGCTGTCGTGTAGGCGACTTCACGACAAAGGAAAAGGCTGAGGAATATCTCGAGAAACTTCGTGAAGCAGGTCTTGCAAAGGAAGCTATCATCGTTAAGTCAGAGATTTTCATTTACCAGTAACACATAAATATGAGTTGTGAGTAATGAGTTATGAATTATGAGTTATTTTCTCACAGCTCAAAATTCATAACTCATTATTTATAACTCACAACTAAAAACTTAAATTCTGTTTTAAATTCTGACTTATTTTCGACTTATTTTTATAGACATTTATGG
>JAZRYU010000067.1:0-20531 GCA_045600885.1 Prevotella sp. | reverse complement strand
GACGAAGAAATGCTTGAGCTCGTTGAGATGGAAATGACTGAACTCCTCACTTCTTATGAGTTCGAAGAGGATACTCCTATCATCCGCGGTTCTGCACTCGGTGCCCTCAACGGTGTTGAGAAGTGGGAGCAGAAGGTTATGGAGCTCATGGACGCTTGCGATACATGGATTCAGGATCCTCCACGTGATACAGATAAGCCATTCCTTATGCCAGTTGAGGACGTATTCTCAATCACTGGTCGTGGTACTGTTGCTACAGGTCGTATCGAGGCAGGTGTTATCCACGTAGGTGACCCAGTTCAGCTCCTCGGTCTCGGTGAAGATAAGAACTCTACAGTTACTGGTGTGGAAATGTTCCGCAAGCTCCTCGATGAGGGTCAGGCTGGTGATAACGTAGGTCTCCTCCTCCGTGGTATCGACAAGAACGAAGTAAAGCGTGGTATGGTTCTCTGTAAGCCAGGTGAAATCAAGCCATATAAGAAGTTCAAGGCTTCTATCTACGTCCTCAAGAAGGAAGAAGGTGGTCGTCACACTCCATTCGGTAACAAGTATCGTCCACAGTTCTACCTCCGTACAATGGACTGTACTGGTGAAATCTCTCTTCCAGAAGGAATTGAAATGGTAATGCCTGGTGATAACGTAGAGATCAACGTAGAGCTCATCTACGCTGTAGCCCTCAACCAGGGTCTCCGTTTCGCTATCCGTGAAGGTGGTCGTACAGTAGGTTCTGGTCAGATCACTGAGGTAATCGAAGACTAATCCCTATTAGGATTCAAACAATAAACCCCACAGTCAAGCCCTCTCTCTTGAGGGAGGGTTTGCAGGGGTTACTTACGGGAATAGCTCAGTTGGTAGAGCACTGGTCTCCAAAACCAGGTGTCGGGAGTTCGAGCCTCTCTTCCCGTGCAAATAAAATATAGATAAGATGAGTAAGATAGTAAATTACTGCAAAGCTTGTTTCGACGAACTTTTGCATAACACTACTTGGCCTACAAGAGCTCAGCTTACACACAGCGCTATGGTCGTATTAACAGCTTCCTTGATCATTGCGCTGATTGTTTTTGCTATGGACTCTTTATTCCAGTTTGTAATGACAATGATTTATCCAGGTGCGTAAAGATGGCTGAAAAAGGAACAAAATGGTATGTACTTAGAGCGGTTAGCGGCAAGGAAGTCAAGGTGAAAGAATACATCGAGGCTGAGATGAAGCATAACCCTATTCTTGGTAGAGCAGTCTCTCAGGTTCTCATACCTATGGAGAAGCATGCTACTATGAAGAATGGCAAGCGAGTTGTCAAAGAGAAGACGTCTATGCCAGGTTATATCCTGATAGAGGCTGATCTCGCTGGCGAAATCGCTTCCACTTTACGTTTCATGCCAAATGTCTTAGGTTTTCTTGGCGGTTTGGATAATCCAACACCATGTAAGCAATCAGATGTTAACCGTCTGCTTGGCACTGTAGAGGAAACCCAGGTAAAGCAGGAATTCGACATTCCTTATTTCGTGGGCGATACTGTTAAGGTGACAAACGGACCGTTCAGTGGCTTTGATGCTACTGTGGAGGAGGTTAACGTTGAGAAGCACAGACTGAAAGTTGAGGTTAAGATCTTTGGACGTAAAACTCCATTGGAAGTAAGTTATACAGAGGTCGAAAAAGTATAAGGTATATTTGTTACGGATATCTTATGCTTATATGCAGGAAACTGTTCCTGCTATAATCAATTAAATTTTTAAAACAATGGCTAAAGAAGTTGCTGGATTTATCAAATTACAGATTAAAGGCGGCGCTGCGAATCCTTCTCCTCCAGTAGGACCTGCTCTTGGTTCTAAGGGTATCAACATCATGGGATTCTGCAAGGAGTTCAACGCCAGAACCCAGGATAAGGCTGGAAAGGTGCTTCCAGTTGTTATCACTTACTATGCCGACAAGTCATTCAGCTTCGAGATCAAGACTCCTCCTGCAGCAGTTCAGCTCATGGAGGCTGCTAAGATCAAGAGCGGATCAGCAGAACCTAACCGTAAGAAGGTTGCGTCAGTAACTTGGGATCAGGTTAAGGTGATCGCTGAAGACAAGCTCAAGGACCTCAACTGTTTCACTGTTGAGTCTGCAATGAAGCTCGTTGCCGGTACAGCAAGAAGTATGGGTATCACAGTTACTGGAGAATTTCCAGCGTAATTAATCACTGCGGGAGGTATTGACTCAGGAGTTCGAGAGTCTCGTTCATTCTGATAACCGTTATTACCGCTTAATTAAAAAAACAATGAGTAAACTGACAAAAAATCAAAAGGCTGTAGCTGGATTGGTTGAGACAGGTAAGGCTTACACACTTGCTGAGGCATCAGAGCTCGTTAAGAAGATCACAACTACTAAGTTTGAGGCTTCTCTCGACATCGATGTTCGTCTTGGTGTTGACCCTCGTAAGGCAAACCAGATGGTTCGTGGCGTGGTAACACTCCCTAACGGAACTGGTAAGTCTGTACGCGTACTTTGCCTCTGTACTCCAGATCAGGAGGCTGCTGCTAAAGAAGCTGGTGCTGACTACGTTGGTCTCGACGAGTACGTTGACAAGATCAAGGGCGGTTGGACTGACATCGACGTTATCATCACAATGCCATCTTGCATGGGTAAGATTGGTCCTCTCGGCCGTGTACTCGGTCCTCGCGGACTCATGCCAAACCCAAAGAGTGGTACTGTAACAATGGACGTTGCTAAGGCAGTAAAGGAAGTAAAGGCTGGTAAGATTGACTTCAAGGTGGACAAGACTGGTATCGTTCACGCTTCAATCGGTAAGGTAACCTTCACTCCAGAGCAGATTTACGGTAATGCTAAGGAATTCATCCAGACTATTATCAAGCTCAAGCCTGCTGCTGCTAAGGGTACATACATTAAGAGTATCTTTATTTCAAGCACTATGAGTAAGGGTATCAAGGTTGATCCTAAATCAGTTGAATAACTCTGAAAACTAAAGTACAATGAAAAAAGAAGTTAAAGATACTATCATTGCTGAACTTGGTGAGAAGGTAAAGGAGTATGGTCACTTCTATCTTGTTGACGTAACAGGATTGAACGCTGAGAAGACTTCTGCACTCCGTCGCAAATGTTTCCAGAATGAGGTTAAGATGGTTGTTGTAAAGAACACCCTCCTTCAGAAGGCTCTCGATGCTGCTGAAGTTGATTTCGAACCTCTCTATGGAGTACTTAAGGGCAACACTGCTATGATGTTCTGCAACACAGCAAATGTTCCTGCAAAGCTCCTTAAGGAATACGTTAAGGATGGAGTTCCAGCTCTCAAGGCTGCTTATGCTGAGGAAGGCCTCTTCGTAGGTGCTGACAAGCTTGAGGAGCTTTCAGCTATCAAGAGCAAGAACGAAGTTATCGCGGATATCGTTGCACTGCTTCAGTCTCCAGCGAAGAACGTTATCTCTGCTCTTCAGTCTGGTGGTCAGACAATCCACGGTGTGCTTAAGACACTTGGTGAGCGCCCAGAATAATTATTCTCTTCCGGCTTGACCGGAACCGGATAACCCCTCATCGCAATTGATGAGTTCCGGTATTAACCCCAATTAAAAACAAAATTAAAACATTAAATATCATGGCAGATATCAAAGCTATTGCTGAAGAATTGGTAAATTTGACAGTAAAGGAAGTAAATGAACTCGCAACAGTTCTTAAGGAAGAGTACGGAATCGAACCAGCTGCTGCTGCAGTTGCTGTAGCTGCTCCTGCAGCAGGCGGTGCTGCTGAGGCTGCTGCTGAGAAGGATTCATTCGACGTAGTTCTCGCTGAAGTAGGTGGCGCTAAGCTCGCAGTTGTTAAGGCTGTTAAGGAAGCTTGCGGTCTCGGTCTTAAGGAGGCTAAGGATCTCGTTGATGGTGCTCCTGCAACTATCAAGGAAGGTCTTTCTAAGGCTGAAGCTGAGAACCTCAAGAAGGCTATCGAAGAGGCTGGTGCTAAGGTTGAGCTCAAGTAATCTACCTTACAACAATAAGAATTTTGCTAATTATCTGCTTCGTGCAGCATAATTAGCATTCTTTTTCAGAAAAAATCTAAAAGGGTTAGGATTTGTCCAGTAGGCGAGTCCTGACTCTTTTGTGTCTTAATCCCAATATACATGGCTTCAAAAATCATTGACAACAGAGTAAACTTTGCGTCGATTCACAATCCGATGCCACTGCCGGACTTCCTCGACGTGCAGCTCAAGTCTTTCAAGGACTTCCTGCAGTTGGACACTCCACCAGAGGACAGAAAGAACGACGGTCTGTATAAGGTGTTCGCAGAGAACTTCCCTATCACGGATACACGAAACAACTTTGTGCTTGAATTCCTTGATTACTATATCGATCCACCTCGCTATACTATTGCAGAGTGTTTGGAGCGCGGTCTTACATACAGCGTGCCTTTGAAGGCAAAGATGAAGTTGTATTGTACTGACCCAGACCATGAAGACTTCGGTACAGTAATCCAGGACGTGTTCCTCGGAACAATTCCTTATATGACCGACAACGGTACCTTCATCATCAATGGTGCGGAACGTGTCGTTGTATCACAGCTCCACCGTTCTCCTGGTGTGTTCTTCGGTCAGGGTATCCACTCTAACGGTACTGTTCTTTACTCTGCTCGTATCATTCCTTTCAAGGGTTCATGGATTGAGTTTGCTACAGACATCAACGGCGTGATGTATGCTTACATCGACCGTAAGAAGAAGTTGCCTGTAACAACACTTCTCCGTGCCATCGGTTTTGAAACAGATAAGGATATCATCCAGATTTTCGATGCTGCTGAGGAAGTAAAGACAACAAAGAAGGCTCTGAAAGAGTGTCTCGGCAAGGCTCTTGCAGCTCGTGTTATCAAGAGCTGGACAGAGGACTTCGTAGATGAGGACACTGGTGAAGTTGTATCTATTGAGCGTACAAGCGTTATCCTTGAGCGCGGTACAGTGATTAGCGAAGAGAATATGGAAGATATTCTTGACAGCGGCGCTACTACTGTATTCATCCACAAGGACGATGATACTGCTAACAAGTACAGCCTTATCTTCAACACTCTCGGTAAGGACCCAAGTAATACTGAGCGTGAAGCCGTTGTTTACATCTACCGTCAGCTGCGTAATGCTGATCCAGCTGATGATGCAACAGCTCGCGAAACAATCCAGAACCTCTTCTTCTCAGACAAGCGCTATGACCTTGGTGAGGTAGGTCGCTACCGTATCAACAAGAAGCTCGGTCTGAACGAGAGCATGGATACTCGTATCCTTACTAAGGAGGATATCATTGAAATCATCAAATATCTCATTCAGCTTGTTAACTCAAATGCAGCAGTTGACGATATTGACCACTTGTCAAACCGTCGCGTCCGCACTGTTGGCGAGCAGTTGAGCAATCAGTTCGCAGTTGGTCTTGCTCGTATGAGCCGTACCATCCGTGAGCGTATGAATGTTCGTGACAACGAAGTGTTTACTCCAACAGATTTGATCAACGCAAAGACTATCTCAAGCGTTATCAACTCATTCTTCGGAACAAACCCACTGTCACAGTTCATGGACCAGACGAACCCACTTGCTGAGGTTACTCATAAGCGTCGTCTTTCTGCCCTCGGTCCTGGCGGTCTCTCTCGTGAGCGTGCCGGCTTTGAGGTTCGTGACGTACACTATACTCACTATGGTCGTCTCTGTCCAATCGAGTCTCCTGAAGGTCCGAACATCGGTCTTATCTCTTCTCTTTGTGTATATGCAAAGATTAACGACCTCGGATTCATTGAGACACCATACCGTAAGGTTAACGACAGCGTTGTTGACCTGAACAATGACAATATCGTTTACCTCTCAGCAGAAGAGGAAGAAGGCAACATTATCGGTCAGGGTAATGCACCGCTCAACGAAGATGGTACATTCATCCGTTCTAATGTAAAGTGCCGTCAGGATGCTGACTTCCCTGTTGTTCCACCATCAGAGGTAAATCTCATCGACGTTTCTCCACAGCAGATTGCTTCAATCGCTGCCGGACTTATCCCATTCCTTGAGCACGACGATGCTCACCGTGCATTGATGGGATCTAACATGATGCGTCAGGCTGTGCCACTTCTTCACAACGAAGCACCTATCGTAGGTACTGGTATTGAGAAGAAGGTCTGCGAGGACTCTCGTACAATGGTTACAGCAGAGGGCGATGGTGTTATTGAATATGTTGACGCTACAACAATACGTATTGCATACGACCGCACAGAGGATGAAGACTTCGTAAGCTTCGACTCTAATGTGAAGGAATACAGCATCTCTAAGTTCCGCCGCACAAACCAGAACATGGTTATCGACCTTCGCCCAATCTGCGAGAAGGGTCAGCGTGTAAAGGCTGGCGACATCCTCACTGAGGGTTACGCTACAGAGAACGGAGAGCTCGCTCTCGGTCGCAACCTCCTCGTGGCTTACATGCCATGGAAGGGTTATAACTATGAGGACGCCATCGTGCTCAACGAGCGCATCGTTCGCGAAGACGTTCTTACTTCAGTCCATGTTGATGAATACTCTCTTGAGGTACGTGAGACAAAGCGTGGCGAGGAAGAGTTCACAGCTGATATCCCTAATGTTTCAGAAGAAGCAACAAAGGATCTTGACGATAATGGTATCATCCGCATCGGTGCACGTATCGAGCCAGGCGACATCATGATCGGTAAGATTTCTCCTAAGGGTGAGAGCGACCCTTCTCCAGAAGAGAAGCTTCTCCGTGCTATCTTCGGTGACAAGGCAGGAGATGTTAAGGACTCATCTCTCAAGGCTAACCCATCGCTCAGCGGTGTCATCATCGATAAGAAGCTCTTCAAGCGCGTAGTAAAGACTCGCGGTTCACGTGCTCATGACAAGGCTGTACTGGCAAGCATTGACGAAGAGTTCAACATGAAGGTTGAAGACCTTAAGATGATTCTCATCGACAAGCTCATGACTCTCACTGACGAGAAACTCTCACAGGGTGTTAAGGACTATACAGGTGCTATCATCATCTCTAAGGGCACTCGTTTCACAGAGGCAATCCTCAATAACCTTGAGTACGACGGAATCGAGTCTAACAACTGGACTGACGATGCTCATACTAACGGTCTTATCCGCCAGCTTATCATCAACTACCTCAAGAAGTACAAGCTCCTTGATGCAGAGAACAAGCGCCGCAAGTTTGCCGTAACCATCGGTGATGAACTTCCATCAGGCGTTCTCCAGATGGCAAAGGTTTACGTTGCTAAGAAGCGTAAGATCGGCGTAGGTGATAAGCTTGCAGGTCGTCACGGTAACAAGGGTATCGTTTCAAAGGTTGTTCGTCAGGAGGATATGCCATTCCTCGAGGACGGTCGTCCTGTAGATCTCGTGCTCAACCCACTTGGTGTGCCATCTCGTATGAACCTCGGTCAGATCTTCGAAGCCATCCTCGGTGCTGCCGGTAAGAACCTTGGCTGTAAGTTCGCTACTCCAATCTTCGACGGTGCTAAGCTTGAAGACCTTGAAGAGTGGACAGAGAAGGCAGGACTTCCAAAGAACTGTTCTACTTACCTCTACGACGGTGAGACAGGCGAGAAGTTCGACCAGCCAGCTACAGTTGGTATCACATACTTCCTCAAGCTCGGTCACATGGTTGAAGACAAGATGCACGCACGCTCTATCGGTCCTTACTCTCTCATCACTCAGCAGCCACTCGGTGGTAAGGCTCAGTTCGGTGGTCAGCGTTTCGGAGAGATGGAGGTTTGGGCCATCGAGGCCTTCGGTGCAAGCCACGTTCTTCAGGAAATCCTTACCGTTAAGTCAGACGACGTTGTGGGCCGTTCTAAGGCTTACGAGGCAATCGTCAAGGGCGATCCAATGCCAACACCAGGCATCCCAGAGTCTCTCAACGTGCTCCTCAACGAGCTTGGAGGTCTCGGTCTTTCTGTTCGTCTCGACTAATATTCAGTTTTATGTTTCGAGTGTTGTGTTTTGCGTTAAGGTATTCGCTGCATAAACACATATACTATCAACTCAAAACCCAAAACTCAAAACCCAAAACCAAAAGAAAAAATGGCATTCAAAAAAGAATCAAAGATAAAGAACAATTTCTCGAAGATTACAATCAGCTTGTCATCTCCTGAGGAAATTCTTGAACATTCATACGGTGAGGTTACAAAGCCTGAAACCATCAACTACCGTACATATAAGCCAGAGCGCGATGGTCTTTTCTGTGAAAAGATCTTCGGTCCTACTAAGGACTTCGAGTGTGCCTGCGGTAAGTTCAAGCGCATCCGCTATCGCGGCACAGTCTGCGATCGTTGTGGTGTGGAAGTTACTGAGAAGAAGGTACGTCGCGAGCGTGCAGGACACATCAACCTCGTTGTCCCTGTAGCTCACATCTGGTATTTCCGTTCTCTTCCTAACAAGATCGGTTACCTCCTCGGTATTCCTACTAAGAAGCTTGACAGCATTATCTATTACGAGAAGTATATCGTAATTCAGCCAGGATGCTTCGCTAACAAGAAGAACGCTGACAAGGAGCCTCTCCTTGGTTCACAGAAGGGCGATATCCTTACTGAAGAGGAATACGAAGAGATTATCAATAGAATCCCAGAAGACAATGAATATCTTGAGGATACTGATCCTAAGAAGTTCATCGCCCTCATGGGTGCAGAGGCAATCTATCGTCTCCTTAAGGACCTTGACCTCGACTCACTTTCTTACGAACTCCGTGACCGCGCCACTACAGACGGTTCACAGCAGCGTAAGACAGAGGCCCTCAAGCGTCTTCAGGTGGTAGAAGCTTTCCGCCAGTCTATGGCTAAGAACCTTAACGGTCAGCCACGTCAGGAGGGCGAAGAGCCAATGAACCGTCCTGAGTGGATGATCATGAAGATTCTTCCTGTCACTCCACCAGAACTCCGTCCGCTCGTTCCGCTGGATGGTGGTCGTTTCGCTACATCTGACCTCAACGACCTCTACCGTCGTGTTATCATCCGTAACAATCGTCTTAAGAGACTCGTAGAGATTAAGGCTCCAGAAGTAATCCTCCGCAATGAGAAGCGTATGCTTCAGGAGGCTGTTGACTCATTGTTCGACAACTCTCGTAAGTCATCTGCTGTGAAGAGCGAGAGCAATCGTCCGCTCAAGTCTCTCTCTGACTCTCTCAAGGGTAAGCAGGGACGTTTCCGTCAGAACCTCCTCGGTAAGCGTGTTGACTATTCTGCACGTTCAGTAATCGTTGTAGGTCCTGAGCTCAAGATGGGCGAGTGTGGTCTTCCAAAGCTCATGGCGGCTGAACTCTACAAGCCATTCATCATCCGCAAGCTCATAGAGCGCGGTATCGTGAAGACTGTAAAGAGTGCAAAGCGTATCGTTGACCGTCGTGAGCCAATCATCTGGGACATCCTTGAGAACGTGATGAAGGGTCATCCAGTACTCCTCAACCGTGCCCCTACACTCCACCGTCTCGGTATCCAGGCATTCCAGCCAAAGCTTATTGAGGGTAAGGCTATCCAGCTCCACCCACTTGCTTGTACTGCGTTCAATGCCGACTTCGACGGTGACCAGATGGCTGTTCACCTCCCACTCTCTAACGAGGCAATCCTTGAGGCTCAGATTCTGATGCTTCAGAGCCACAATATCCTCAACCCTGCCAACGGTGCACCTATCACAGTGCCTTCACAGGACATGGTGCTCGGTCTTTACTATATTACAAAGATCCGCCCAAGTGCTAAGGGTGCAGGACTTAAGTTCTATGGACCAGAAGAGGCAATCATTGCTTACAACGAAGGTCGTTGCGAACTTCACGCACCAGTACAGGTTGTCGTAGAAGACGTAAATGAGCGTGGCGAGTACGTAGAGAAGATGGTTGAGACTTCTGTAGGTCGTGTTATCGTAAACGAGCTTGTTCCTCGTGAGATGGGCTTCGTTAACACTATCATCTCTAAGAAGTCACTCCGCGACATCATCACCGACGTTATCAAGAAGGTTGGTTTTGCTCAGGCTTGCGAATTCCTTGATGGTATCAAGAACCTCGGTTATCGTATGGCTTACGAAGCAGGTCTTTCGTTCAACCTTGACGATATTATCATCCCTGAGTCTCGTGCGGCTATCATCAAGAAGGGTGAAGACGATGTTCAGCAGATTTCTGACAACTACAACATGGGATTCATCACTGATACAGAGCGTTACAATCAGGTGATCGATACATGGAATCACGTAAACAATGACATTGGTGACGTCCTCATGAAGGAGATGACAGAGGCTGACGAAGGCTTCAACGCTGTCTTCATGATGCTTGACTCTGGTGCCCGTGGTTCTAAGGACCAGATTAAGCAGCTTGCCGGTATGCGTGGTCTTATGGCTAAGCCACAGAAGGCAGGTGCTGAAGGTCGTGATACTATTGAAAACCCTATCCTTTCTAACTTTAAGGTAGGTATGTCTGTGCTTGAGTACTTCATCTCTACTCACGGTGCCCGTAAGGGTCTTGCCGACACTGCGATGAAGACTGCCGATGCCGGATATCTTACACGTCGTCTCGTTGACGTTTCTCACGACGTTATTATCAATGAGGAAGACTGTGGAACACTCCGCGGACTTGAATGTACAGCTCTCAAGAAGGGTGACGATATCATATCTTCTCTCTATGAGCGAATCCTCGGTCGTGTTTCTGTTCACGATGTTATCCATCCACAGACAGGTAAGCTCATCGTAGCTGCCGGTCATGAGATTACAGAGCCACTTGCTCAGGCTATCGAAGACTCTCCAATCGAGATGGTAGAGATTCGTTCCGTACTCACTTGCGAAAGCCGTCAGGGTGTCTGCATGAAGTGTTACGGTCGTAACCTTGCTACTGCAAAGATGGTACAGAAGGGTGAGGCTGTCGGCGTAATCGCTGCACAGGCTATCGGTGAGCCAGGTACACAGCTTACTCTCCGTACATTCCACGCCGGTGGTATTGCCGGTGGTGCTACAGCCAACGCTTCTATCGTTGCTAAGAATGAGGCTCTCCTTGAGTTTGACGAACTCAAGACAGTTCCTTTCGTTGACGAGATGGGCAAGGAGTGCGAGATGGTTATCAGCCGTCTTACAGAGGTTCGCTTCATTGAGCCTCACACTAAGATTCTCCTCTCTGTGATGCCTATCCCTTACGGCTCTACTCTCTATTCAGCTGATGGCGATAAGGTGAAGAAGGGCGATCTCGTTGCTAAGTGGGACCCATTCAACGGTGTCATCGTATCCGAGTTCCCTGGTAAGGTTCGCTTCAAGGATGTCAAGGAAGGCGTTACATTCTCTTCTGAGACCGACGCCCAGACTGGTTTCACCGAGCGAATCATCATTGAAAGCAAGTCAAAGACAGAGATGCTCGTTCCTACCTGTGAGATTATCGATGAGAATGAAGAGGTGCTCGCTTCTTACGTATTCCCTGTAGGTGCTCACATCAGTGTAGAGGAAGGCGAAACAGTAACATCAGGTGCTACACTCGTTAAGATTCCTCGTAACGTTGCTAAGGGTGGTGATATCACTTCCGGTCTCCCTCGTGTAACAGAGCTCTTTGAGGCCCGTAACCCATCTAACCCAGCAGTCGTATCAGAAATCGACGGTGAGGTTACTCTTGGTCGTGTGAAGCGTGGTAACCGTGAAATCATTGTTACTTCTAAGTCTGGCGAAGAGCGCAAGTATCTCGTGAACATGTCAAACATGATTCTCGTTCAGCAGGGTGATGCAGTACGTGCCGGAACAGCTCTCTCTGACGGTGCAATCACTCCTAACGACATCCTTTCTATCAAGGGTCCTACTGCTGTTCAGGAGTATATCGTAAATGGCGTACAGGACGTTTATCGTGCTCAGGGTCTTAAGATTAACGATAAGCACTTTGAGATTGTGGTTCGTCAGATGATGCGTAAGGTACGCATTGACGATCCGGGCGATACTACATTCCTTGAGCAGGAAATGGTTGACAAGCTTGACTTCCGCGAGGAGAACGACCGCATCTGGGGCAAGAAGGTGGTGACAAAGGCTGGCGATTCAGAGGTTCTGAAGCCAGGTCAGATTGTTACTCTCCGTCGTCTGCGTGACGAGAACTCAGCCTTGAAGCGTCGCGACCAGAAGCTTGTTGAGGTGCGCGATGCTGTGCCAGCAACAGCCACTCAGGTGCTCCAGGGTATCACTCGTGCTGCACTTCAGACAAAGAGCTTCATGTCTGCTGCATCATTCCAGGAGACTACGAAGGTACTGAACGAAAGTGCTATCCGTGCTAAGGTTGATATCCTTGCTGGTATGAAGGAGAACGTTATCTGCGGTCACCTGATTCCTGCTGGTACTGGTCAGCGCGACTTTGACAACATCATCGTTGCCTCTCGCGACGACTATGAGCGTGCTCAGCTTACACGTCAGCACATCACTGATCTCTATTAAAGAATCTTTATTTACTTCTATATTTCCCTCTCATTCCTTAAGGAGTGAGAGGGATTTTTTTGCATATCCTCAAAAAAGGCATTCTTGTTTGTTGAGTGAAGAAATAATTTAGGGAGCGAATATTGAAAAACCGCAGCACAGTAACTTAAACTTGCTTTAGCGGCGGGCTTTAGCGATGGGTTTTAGCGGCGGGCTTTAGCGGCGGTTTAACGATGCCATGGGGCGTCGTTTCCAATTCGGACGTTTGGGGACAACATGTTTATAATTGCGATAATTTGTTAACTTTGCAGCCAACTAATTAACCATAATACAATAGGGAAAAAAACTGAATCGCGGCTCAGTAAACTTCGCCCTACATCTGAATCGCGGCTTGGAAAGTTTGAATCTTATAATTTTCCCTCATCGCCGTAGCTGTAGTAGTCGCCATCTACGATAATAACATGGTCAATGAGTTTCATGCGCATTGTCTGACATGCAGTTGCGAGACGGCGGGTGAGTTCGTCGTCAGCACGACTTGGACGGCAGTTGCCGCTAGGGTGGTTGTGGCAAAGGACGATGGCTGTAGCGTTGGCTATCAGCGCCTCTTTTAGTACAATGCGGATGTCAACAAGCGTTTCGGTGAGTCCGCCAGAAGAGATGCGCAGTTTTTTTATCAGTCGCTGGTTGTTGTTAAGCAGTAGCACCCATGCCTCTTCCGTCGGAGCATCGCGTAAGATTGGCGTCATTATGGAAAAAATGTCAGTAGAAAGACCGATTTCCTGGCGGTCATCCTCTTTGTCTTGCTCACGCCTCCTGCCCAATTCTGTTGCTGCAAGAATTGTTATGGCTTTAGCCGGTCCGATGCCGTTGTACTGGCAAAGTTCATGGATGGAGAGCTTCCCGAGTTGTTTCAAGCTGTTGTCGTTGTCTGCCAGGATTCTCTTCATAAGGTCAACGGCTGATTCTCCTACCGAGCCGCTGCCTATGAGGATAGCGAGAAGTTCGGCTTTGGACAGTGCTTCAGCCCCGTGCAGGAGGAATCTTTCGCGAGGACGATCGTCCTCAGACCATTCTTTTATGACCATGTGGGATTTTCGGATTTACAGATTTTCTTGTCGAAATTGTTATTTTTATTAATCTCTTTGGGGAAGGTGTGGAATATGTGGAAGTTTTAGGGGGCTTACTTAAAGGCTTCGTCGAGAGCCTTGGCTTCGCGTGCTTTGCGGAAAGGGCGTTCCTTCATGTGCTTGAAGAAAGTTGTAGTACAAGCGAGGCTGACGACTGCTCCTATGGTGAGTCCAATCCACTCGTTGAGTCCGAAACCGCCTTGAACTTGCGGACAGACGAGGATAAAGCTGGTGCAAGTGAAAGTCATGAACATGGCAGGAACGAGTGATATCCAGAAGTTGCGACCGTGCTTTGCCATCCAAACCGTGATGCCCCAAAGAGTGAATACGGCGAGAGTCTGGTTTATCCATCCGAAATAACGCCATAGGATGCTGAAGTCGATGTTCATAAGGAAGATGACGATGGCAGCAAGAGGAAGTGCTACGGCAAGGCGGTTGAAGATTTTGTCCTGCTTGTAGTGGAGGAAGTCGGCTGTGATAAGTCGGGCGCTGCGGAGAGCGGTATCGCCGGTAGTTACAGGAGCAGCTACAACACCGAGGATGGCAAGGACAGCACCGACAGGTCCCATCCAGTCCTTACAGATGGCATTGACGATAATGGCAGGATTGCCCTGCATCTGATCCCAGAGTCCCTGATAGCTGCCAGTGTATTTGATGGCAGCAGCAGCCCAGATAAGTGCAACAACACCTTCGGTAATCATTGCGCCGTAGAATACAGGGCGTACATGCTTTTCGTTCTGTGTGCATCGGATCATGAGTGGGCTCTGAGTGGCATGGAATCCGCTGATGGCTCCGCAGGCTATCGTGATACAGAGCATCGGGAAGATAGGTGTTCCGTTAGGGTGATGGTTTTGGAAAGCTTCTGTTATCTCTGGCATCCATGTAGTGCCCTCAAGACCATCCTTGAAGAACGTACCGAAGCCTACGCCGACAGCCATGATGAGCAAGGCTGCACCAAAGATAGGGTAGATCTTGCCAATGAGAGCCGATATTGGGAGGAGTGTGGCAAGGAGATAATAGGCGAAGATGATGATGGTCCAGAAAAGAATGCACGCAGCCTTAGGATCCATTCCGAGCCATTCAGAGAGTGGCTCGAAGAATCCCCATCCGCCAGTGATGGTCTGGAGGAGTGAGGCTGGTGTGCTTACGAAGACAGCGACAACCATGATGAGAAGAATCATCGTGATGGCACGCATTATCATGCCGACATTCTTGCCGAGAGTCTTCGTTATCTGCTCTGGGAGAGACTCGCCACCATAGCGAAGGGATATGACAGCACTGTAGAAATCGTGCATGGCTCCGGCGAAAATACATCCGAAGACAATCCATAGATATGCGGCAGGTCCGAAGAGTATGCCCATGATAGCTCCGAAGATAGGTCCCGTTCCAGCGATGTTCAGAAACTGTATGAGATAGGTCTTCCAAGGGTTCATTGGCACGAAGTCTATGCCGTCACGCTTTGTGTTGCACGGCATGGTGCGTTTTGGGTTTATGCCGATGGCTTTTTCGAGGAAAGCACCATAAACGACAGCTCCAACAAGGAGGAGCAGGATGGAGAAAATAAATGTAAGCATCTTGTGGATTTATGATTTATGATGGATGTATGATTTGTGATTTTCACGCAAAGTTACCATTTTCTGATTTCTATTGTATTATATTAATGTGGTTGAAAATCAAGAAATTGACGTATTTTTAAAAAAAAGTAAAAAAAGATAGTAAAAATTTTCGTAAGTAACTAAAAAATAGTAACTTTGCAGCCGCATTCGTTGAAATCTGCCATTCTTGAAGGCAGAGAAGCAACCATAATAATTAAAAAATTAAAACCAATATAGACATGACAAAATCTGACCTAATAAGCGCAATAGCTTCTGATTCTGGCCTCGCAAGAGCTGATGCTTCTATGGCTGTTGAGAGTTTTATGAAGATTGTAAAGAAGGCGATGATCGAGGATAAGGAGGATGTTTATCTTCGTGGTTTCGGTACGTTTGCAGTGAAGCGTCGTGCTGAGAAGCTTGCTCGCAACATCTCAAAGAATACGACAGTTGTCATTCCAGCTCACGACTTCCCAACATTCAAGGCTTCAAAGCAGTTTATTGACGAGATGGCCAAATAAAGTTGTAGGAAACAAAAAAAGAAAATAATAATAAACTAAAACTTAGATACTATGCCAAACGGTAAGAAAAAGAAGGGCCACAAGATGGCTACTCACAAGCGTAAGAAGAGACTTCGCAAGAATCGCCACAAGAGCAGAAAGTAAGTCTCTCACACTAAGAATCAACAAAGGAGTAAGGAGGAAAGGCATGTACAGTCATGCAACCTCTTTGCTCCTTTTTTTATGACCAAATATGACAAGTGAAATAATAATAGACGTACAGCCTAATGACATATCCATAGCCCTGCTTGAGGACAAGAAGCTGGTGGAATATCAGAAGGAACCGCGCGCGCAGAACTTCTCCGTGGGTAATGTTTACGTTGCCAAGGTGAAGAAGATAATGCCTGGACTTAATGCCTGCTTCGTAGATGTGGGTTATGAGCGCGATGCCTTTCTGCACTACCTTGACCTCGGTCCGATGTATTCCTCGTTCGAGAAGTATCTGAAGCAGGTGGAGAGTGACCGTCAGAAGCTGTATCCATTTGAAAGAGCTCAGCGTCTGCCAGAGCTGCCTAAGGACGGAAGTATTCAGAACGTGCTGAAGGTGGGTCAGGAGGTGATGGTGCAGATAGTCAAGGAGCCTATCTCTACAAAAGGTCCCCGACTGACTGGCGAACTGTCGTTTGCCGGACGATACATGGTGCTTGTACCTTTCGGAGAAAAGGTCTCTATTTCTGCGAAGATCCGTAAGGGCGAGGAGAAAGCCCGACTGAAGCAGATTATCGGTCGCGTAAAGCCGAAGAATGTGGGCGTGATTGTTCGTACTGTGGCTGAAGGCAAAGAAGCAGAGGAGCTTGAGGCAGAGCTGAAAGTGCTGCTGAAGCGCTGGGAAGACGCCCTGAATACAGTGCGCACAACAACGGCGAGACCAGAACTCGTGATAGAGGAACAGAGCCGCGTTGTTGGAATGCTCCGCGACCTCTTCAATCCTTCCTACGAGAACATCTACGTGAATGCCGACGGTGTACTGGAAGAGGTGATGCAGTATGTGCAGATGATAGCTCCGGAGAAGGTCCAGATAGTAAAGAGATACACGGGCAATCTCCCTATCTTCGATGCTTTCGACGTGACAAAGCAGATAAAGTCTAGCTTCGGAAAGATCGTGAACTATAAACATGGCGCCTACCTCGTAATAGAGCATACGGAGGCTATGCATGTTGTTGACGTGAACAGTGGAAACCGTTCTCGCTCAGAGAATGGTCAGGAGGCAAACGCGCTGGAGGTGAACCTTGGTGCTGCCGATGAACTAGCACGTCAGTTCCGACTGAGAGATATGGGCGGCATCATCATTGTTGACTTTATCGACATGAAGCTCGCCGAGGACCGTCAGCTGCTGTATGAACGTATGTGCAAGAATATGCAGCAGGATCGTGCGCGTCATAACGTGCTGCCTTTGAGTAAGTTCGGTCTGATGCAGATAACACGTCAGCGAGTGCGTCCGGCAATGGACGTGAATGTGGATGAGACTTGTCCGACATGTATGGGCAAGGGAACCGTCCGTTCAAGTGTGCTCTTCGTGGAACAGCTGGAACGCATGCTTGACAAGCTGGTTAATCAGGCTGGCATGAAGGGCATCACACTTCATGTACATCCTTATGTATATGCCTATATTACAAAGGGATTGTGGAGCCTGAAGATGAAATGGAAGATGCGTTTCGGATGGCGTACTAAAGTAGTGCCGTCACAGAAACTCGGCTTCCTTCAGTATGAGTTCTACGACAATCAGCAGCAGATTGTAGAGATAAAAGACGATAAGTTTAATCTGTGACCCCTCCAATACTGCTAATATACCGTGCCGAAAGGTTTTCGCCGAATGCGGTGGAACGTGACAAGGCTGTGATGGATGCCGTGGCAGCCCGTTTGAGGAACTGCGGTGCTGAGGCTGTTGACTTTCTGCATGAGGAGGACCTTGAAAGTGACGTCGTCGGTAGATATGCTGGTAGTACAGTAATCCACATGACTCGCTCTGATGACGCACTCCGCATTCTTGAGGAGATGGAGCGCAGAGGCTCGAAAGTGGTTAATTCGCCGAAGGCATTAAGGCAATGTTCCCGTGCCAAGATAGAGGCAGTCATGGCAAAGCTTGGGCTGCTTACGCCGAAAGCTCTCATAGAAAGATACCCTGAACTTGGCGGCAAAGGGTGGTGGGAGAAGTCTGATGACACAAGAGACTCTTCGGAAGGTCATGTCAGCTTTTCCCCTGTTTGTCCGCCGGAATCAGACGGAAAAATCCTTCAGCCGCATATTGATGGCAGGGTGTTGAAGTTCTACGGCGTTCGTGGTACGGACTTCTTCCATGTTCGTGAAGATATAGATGAGGATGTACAGTGCAGACTAAGAAAAGATGCCGGCAGTCTTGCCGATACTCTCGGACTTGACATCTATGGTGGCGATGCTGTGCTGACCGAAAGCAGATTGCTGACAATAATAGATTTCAACGATTTCCCGAGTTTCAGTTGCTGCAGGGAACAAGCGGCAGATGGAATACAATCGATAATAAACAGATAATATAAATCATTCGTGGCTTCATTTTCAGAACTGTTAAAGAATTCAATAAAGTCGGGCGATACAGAAGAGAATATTGACATCTACTTCACTCGTCCTTTGGGACTGCTGCTCACGCTGTTCTATAAGGCGCTGAACATTCATCCTAACGTGGTGACCATCATTGGCATTCTGATAGGCATGAGTTCAGCTTATTTCTTCTATCAGAGTGATCTGCAGAGCAATATCATAGGCGTTGTGCTGCTTACGATAGCCAATCTGCATGATTCTGCCGACGGTCAGTTGGCACGACTTACGGGCAAGAAGACACTTGTAGGCAGAATGCTCGACGGATTCTCTGCCGATGCCATTTTCTTCTGCATATACTGGGCGCTGTTCTTCCGACTTTACAATATGGAGATGCCTTTCCTGGAAGGCTATCACTGGAAGATGTGGGCGTTCTTCCTCTGCCTCTTTGCCGGTATTTTCGGACATGTAAGGCAGTGCAATGTGGCTGATTATTACCGTCAGATCCACCTCTTCTTCCTGAAAGGAAAGGAGGGATCGGAGCTTGATACGAGTGATGTGCAGGCTCAGATAGCGGAGGATGCCGTGAAGAACAAGAGATGGCTTGACTGGGCATTCTATTTCAACTATCGCAATTATTGTCGCGGTCAGGAGAAGGTTACACCAGAATTTCAGCGTTTCTATAAGGCATATCTTGCTGCAGAACCGAAACCAGCAGGACTCAGGGAGGATTTCCTTGAAGGAAGCAGACCGTTGATGAAGTGGACAAACTTCCTTACCTATAACTGGCGCGCCATCTTCCTCTTTGTGTCATGTCTGTGCAACATCCCTTGGCTCTATCCGTTGGCAGAACTGACTCTCTTCAATGGCGTCAGAGACTATATGCACCATAAGCATGAGGCACTCTGCAAAAGAATGACAGTTGCTTTAACTTCGTGTGGAAGGTGATAATTTAATCTCGTGTGGAAATTGTGGAATATGTGGAAATTAAATATATCACTACAACTCAAAATTAAACTTCCACATATTCCACACTTTCCCCAAGAGGATAATTTAATAACAATTTCTCCAAGAAAAATCATAAATCCCCCAGATGAATGTAAAGATAGAGCCTTCATGGCACGAAATATTGCGCGATGAGTTTGAGAAGGACTACTTCGTGAAACTTACAGACTATGTCCGCTCGGAGTATCAGACGAAGGCTTGTTATCCTCCGGGACGCCTGATTTTCAACGCCTTTAACCTTTGTCCGTTCAGTGATGTTAAGGTCGTGATCCTGGGTCAGGATCCTTATCATGAACCAGGTCAGGCTATGGGACTGTGCTTCTCTGTGCCAGACGGTGTCAGAGTGCCTCCATCGCTTGTTAATATCTATAAGGAACTTGGTGTAGAAGGCCGCAATGGCGACCTAACCCATTGGGCTAAGCAGGGTGTGCTACTTCTCAATGCCACGCTGACCGTTCGTGCTCATCAGGCTGGATCCCATCAGCGTCAGGGCTGGGAGACATTCACAGATGCCGTGATACAGCATATCTCCGACAATAAAGAGCACGTGGTGTTCGTGCTTTGGGGCAGTTATGCCATAAGCAAGAAGAAACTGATTGATGCCAGCAAGCATCTGGTGCTGACCAGCGTTCATCCGTCGCCTCTTTCTGCCCATCGAGGCTTTTTCGGCAATCACCACTTTGAACTCTGCAACAGCTACCTCCGACAGTGGGGCAGGGGAGAGATAGCATGGTAAATAAAGTGACGCAGAAACTTTTTTCGTAAAATAAGTTACACTGTTACACTGCCACCTCCTAAGTTACTGAATATTAGGTTATTACTTAGTGCTACATACCCCCAAATATGTAGCACTAAGTAGCACTATATGTTGCACTAAGGTCGCTGCCTCAGCGACCGACCCTAAAAGTCATCCTTAAGATTGCGATCTGTATTCCTTAGAATCTGGATGCTGATTCTTGTAAGAGGGAAAATATTTTCTTATAAGAAAATTGATAATTTCTTATAAGAAAACACTCCGTATTTCTTAGGTGCTGTTTTCTATATCAAAGGGAAAGCCAAATCCTCGCCCTACAAACAAACACGAATATCATTTCCTAACATTTTTTAGAGAAAAGGCACATTAGTGCAACATATAGTGTAACATAGTGCTACATATTTGGGGGTATGTTGCACTGAGCAAGCCCTTTATTATCAGTGGTTTAGGCGGTTTTAGTGCTACAGTGCAACATGTTTTTCGTTTTTAGCGTAGGGGCATCATAAGTTTCTTTAGAAGTCAATTATACCTTAACCGCCCAACATATCCGTGATTATTTGGATCACTAGCCGGAATTTCCACATACATTATCTTCCATAACTATTCCCGTGACCATT
>JAZRYU010000066.1:0-10623 GCA_045600885.1 Prevotella sp. | reverse complement strand
ACGGCATGGTCAACGCGACCTGCCGTGCCCCGATCCTCACTAATATAAGACGAAAAATAAGATAAAATGAAAAATTAACAAAAATGCCTGTGCCGGATGGCTTTAGCTTTTACGCTGCAGGCGGAAATTAGTACAACATAAGAAATGAAGAAAATCAACATATTATTACTCGCTCTTGCTGCCTGCATTGCAGCAACAGCAAAGGGAGACAGCAAGTCTCAAGTGCCTACAGAGGCTGACATGGGTGCTTATGTCATGGTCTATCATAAGGACTGCGACCATAGTCTCCACATGGCTTTAAGCTACGACGGCTACAACTGGACGTCTCTCAACGACGACAAAGCCATTATCTCCGGCGACACTATTGCCATGCAGCACGGCATTCGCGACCCCCACATCTTCCGCGGTCCTGATGGCGCATTCTATCTTGCCATGACCGACCTCCACGTGTTCTCGCAGAAGAAGTTTGCCGACGATCCGAAATACTCTAAGATCTCCGAATATCGCGAGACACAATGGGAACGCGACGGCTACGGATGGGGAAACAACAAGGGGCTCGTCCTCATGAAGTCCTTCGACCTAGTCCACTGGACACGCACAAACCTAGACTTCACGAAACTCACTTGCCCAACAGGTGTCACCGACCATCACGGCACTCCTTTCCCTTGGAGCGAAGTGGGATGCGTATGGGCACCAGAAACCGTTTACGACTACGAATCCGGCCATATCATGGTCCACTTCACGGTAAGATTTAAGGCAGGAACGGAGATGATCTACTATGTTTACATGAACGATGATTTCACCGAGATGCTCTCTCAGCCAAAGCTCCTCTTTGAGGCTCCGCACGATAAGAACGGAATGCCAGCTTACGCCGTCATCGACTCCGACATCATCAAAGCTGGCAACACTTACCATCTCTTCTATGTGAGCCATGAGAAGACTGCAACCATTAAGCATGCCACAAGCAAGAGCATCACAGGACCTTACCTCATGGACGACAACTACAGCGACGGCGAGAAGCAGGGGCACGAAGCCCCAAACTGCTGGAAGCTCATCGGTCAGGACAAGTGGATTGTAATGTACGACAACTATCGCCGTAACCCGAATAATTTCGGTTTCGTTGAAACCACAGATTTCAGCACATACACGCCAATAGGCTATTTCGATGCCCCAGAATCACAAATGCACCGCACAAACTTCTCTGAGCAGAAGCATGGCGCAGTTGCTCCGCTAACAATGAAGGAGGCAAAAGCGCTTGAAAAATTCTGGACAAAGACAACAAAGAAGAATAAGAAGAAATAAAGCTCTATAACATTAATATAAATATGAATTTTCTTGGCATAATAATCGCCGTGGTCACATTCCTCGTGATAGGTTTGTTTCACCCGATAGTGATAAAGGCGGAATATTATTTCGGAGTAAAATGCTGGTGGGCATTTGCTTTGGCAGGAGCCGTTTTCCTCGCCCTTTCGCTATTCATTGAAAACATCATTGCCTCTTCAGTACTCGGCGTCATCGGATGCAGCTCTTTCTGGAGCATCCTTGAAATATTCGAGCAGCGAGAACGAGTGAGGAAAGGCTGGTTTCCAAAGAACCCGAAGCGTAATGACTATTAAAAAATACTTCTCATTAACCACTTATACTTTCACAAGTTAAGAACTTGAGGAAGTGAAACCCCCAAAAACATGGCAAACGTAAAGATAGAAACAACTCTTGGCGACATCGTTGTCCGCCTCTACGATGAAACACCTCTCCATCGTGACAACTTCCTGAAACTTGCAGAAGAAGGTTACTACGATGGTACAATATTCCATCGCATCATCAAGAACTTCATGATTCAGGGTGGAGATCCTGACTCAAAGAATCCACAGCCAAACGCTCAATATGGCACAGGCGGTCCTGACTACACCATCGAAGCAGAGATAAAACCGAACCTCTTCCATAAGCGTGGCGCTCTTGCTGCTGCTCGCACTGGCGACGAAGTGAATCCCGAACGCCGTTCAAGTGGCAGTCAGTTCTACATCGTATGGGGCGACGTATATAAGGAATCACAGATGGCACAGCTCAGCAAGCAGATGCTGATGATGGCAGAACAGAACATCTTCGGCAGAATGGCAGCAGAAAACAAGAGCAAGATTATGGATCTGCGTCGCAACCGTGACCGCGAGGGTCTCCTTGCACTTCAGGAAGAACTTATCGCTCAGGCTAAGGAACTTGCAAAGCAGGAAGGCGGTCTCAGCGAAGAGCAGAAGCAGATCTATACAACCATAGGCGGTACTCCTCATCTTGACGGACAATACACCGTCTTCGGCGAGGTAACAGAAGGTCTTGACGTAGTAGAGAAAATACAATCCGTTAAGACAATGCGAGGCGACCGTCCTCTGGAAGATATTACGATGAAGGTTAGCATAATCTGATTTATAGCCTTTTCGTTTACTCACGTAGGGCGAAGATTTCTGAGCCGCTATTCAGGTTTTCCGAACTGCGTATCAGATGTAGGGCGAAGTTTACTGAGCCGCTATTCAGGTTTTAAGCGGTCGCAACGGCTCGGAAGGTTTAGCTCGGCGGCCGAAGGGAAAGCCAAATCCTCGCCCTACATTTTTTTTGAACAAAATTTGAGAAAAGTTGCAGCAAAACAAGCCCCCACACAGCAATATTGTAAACTAAAGGTTACAAACATCAAGTCTAAAGCATATAATTAAACAATTAGACAATTCTTTATAAATAAATTTTTAATTTTGCAACCGAAAAAGAAAGACTAATCTAACTAACCCCATTCTTACAATCAGTAATACTTTAAACATTATTAATATTTTATGAACATCAAAAACCAAATCAAAAGAGTGTTCATGCTACTTTGTGTCAGCATGATTGCTTTGGTATCTTATGCCCAGCAGCAGGTATCGGGTGTAGTAAAAGATGCCAACGGTGACCCGCTGATTGGTGTTTCAGTGATGATTAAAGGCACTACCCATGGTGCTGCCACTGACATTGACGGCAAGTATTCAATTCCTAATGTAGGCAAAAACGATGTACTGAGCTTCTCTTACATCGGCTACGTTTCACAGGAGATTAAGGTTGGCTCTCAGAGCACAATCAACGTTTCTTTGGTTGACGATAACAAGGCTCTCGAAGAGGTTGTCGTTGTCGGCTACGGTACAATGAAGAAGAAGGACCTCACTGGTTCTGTTTCTTCAGTAAAGACTGAAGACATTGACAAGGTGGCAGGTGCAGACGCTCTCCAGGCTATGCAGGCAAAGGTTCCTGGTGTTGACCTCCAGCAGAGCGACGGTCAGGCAGGTGCTGGCGTAAGCATCACTCTCCGTGGTAACCGTTCTATCCTCGCTTCAAACAACCCTCTCATCCTCGTTGACGGTGTAGAGTATGGTTCAAGACTTGACATCCCTGCTTCTGAAATTGAGTCTATGGACATCCTCAAGGACGCTGCTTCTACAGCTATCTACGGTACAAAGGGTGCTAACGGTGTAATCATCATCACTACTAAGCGCGGTCAGTCTGGTAAGACTCGCGTAGGCTTCAATGCTTACCTTTCTTTCAACAGCCCTACAAATGTTGTTAAGCCTATGTACGGCGACAAGGAAGTTCAGCGCCTCGTTGATGCAGCTAATTACAAGACTGCACAGACTAACGGCTGGGACTTCTCAACAGGCAATGCAACTGCTGAGAGCATCCTCGGTGGTGCTGTTCACTCTTACTCTGGTCTCAACCTCTACAATGACATCGTAAAGAATGGTTCTTACACTGACTGGTTCGACCTTATCCTCCAGAACAGCGTTTCTCAGAACTATGAAGTTAACGTAAGCGGTGGTTCAGAAAAGACAAACTTCAACATTGCTCTCTCTATGATGGATGCAGAGGGTATCATGAAGAACGACGTATTCAAGCGTTATACAGGTCGTGCAAACATTGACCATAAGATCAACAAGATTGTAAAGGTAGGTACTTCTCTCTCTTACACTTTCCGCGATAACGACCGTCGTAACGGTGGCGTTTACGGTCTTGCTCAGAAGATGACAACTATCGCTCATCCTTACGATGCAGAAGGCAACATCATCCCTAAGCCAAGCTACTTCTACGACGCTCACGGTAACCCACTCCTCGACGAGGTAGAAGGTGCATTCCAGCACAACATTGAGACTTCACGTTTCTTCGGTAGCGCATACGCACAGCTCACTCCTATCAAGGGTCTTAACATCAAGACTAACTTCACTCTTGACCGTTCTGAGCAGCGTGATGGTACTTACAACGACATGAACAGCGTAGGTCGTTTCCAGACTCCTACTACTTCATACATCAGCCTCTTCAACAACTACAGCACAAAGTATGTATGGCAGAACACTGCTAACTACAACTTCAACGTAGGTGAGGCTCACGACTTCACAGTTCTCCTCGGTCACGAAATGACTCAGACTGTCAAGGAGTCTAACGGTATCGAAGGCGATGCTGGTGCAGAGCATTACTATCAGGGCGCATTCTATGATGTTTCAAAGATCGCTGCTCCAAAGGTAACTTCTTCTTATGTAAAGACAGCCATGATGTCTTACTTCGCTCGTCTCAACTACTCTTACCTTGGTCGCTACCTCCTTCAGGCTTCAGTTCGTGCTGATGGTTCTTCTGTACTTGCTGACGGTCACAAGTGGGGTTACTTCCCTTCTGTAAGTGCCGGTTGGCGTATCTCTGAGGAAGAATGGATGAAGAGCACTAAGTCTTGGCTTGACAACTTGAAGCTCCGTGTATCTTGGGGTCTTTCAGGTAACGCAGCTATCGAGGCTTATCAGACTCTCGCTACAATCTCTGCCATCGTGCCAAACTCTGTAAACAAGGCTCCTATGACTCTTGCTAACACAGACCTCACATGGGAGAAGACTTCTGCGTTCAACGTAGGTCTTGACTTCGGTTTCCTCAATGGTCGCATCAGCGGTAGCGTTGACTACTACATGACTAACACTTACGACCTTCTCTACTACATGACTGCTCCTGCAGCTTCTGTTTACACTTCTACAATCGGCAATGTCGGTGAGACTAAGGGTAACGGTCTTGAAATTGCTCTCAACGCAGTTCCTGTTCGTACAAAGGATTTTTCTTGGGACATCAATGCTTCTCTCACAATGTCAAAGGATGAAGTTTCAAAGCTTCGTGACGGCGTAGATGAAGTAATCAGCGGTAGCGACATCCTCAAGGTTGGCGAGCCAGTAAGTGCTTACTATCAGTATGAGGCTCAGAACTGTTGGGGTATCGGAGAATTTGACAAGTTCGTTGCTGACAACTATACTTCACAGGGCAAGACATTCACTAAGCCTTACGACGAGTACGGTAACCCTGGTACACTCCGCGTTGTTGACCAGAACGGTGACGGTACAATCGACGATGCTGATAAGATCATCTACAACCGCTCTCCAAAGGCTATCATCGGTATGACCAACTCATTCTCTTACAAGAACTTCGCGCTCTCTATTCAGATGATGGCTCGTCTCGGTGGTTACATGAACTATGGTGGTTATGGTCTCTACACTTACGACAACTCTAACTGGGGTGACCTCGACTACTGGACACCAGAGAACCCTAACACTATCATTCCGTCACCAGGTACTTCTTCTAAGGCTGGTGGTGAATATCAGTCTGCTGTTCGTATGGTTGAGGCTGACTATTTCAAGATCAAGGACATCACACTCTCTTACAATTTCGACAAGAAGCTCTTGAAGAAGGCATACATCCAGAACGCTAAGGTTTACTGCTCTTTGAAGAACTTCATTACTACTGGTAAAATCAGCGGTTACGACTCAGAGCGTGGTGGTTCTGTAAACTTCCCACTCTCAAAGCAGGTGGTTGTTGGTCTTAACGTAACATTCTAAAAATAAGGAGGATGATTAACATGAAAAAATTATTAAGCATATTCTTCGCCGCTACTGCTATGGTGGGTGGCATGACTTCCTGCTCTGACTTCCTCGAAGAGGATAACAAGACAGGTGAAACAGCAGACCTCGCTTACCAGACCGTTGCAGGTATCGACGGACTCGTAAACTCTGCTTACGCATACACTCGTGGCTGGTGGGGTAAGGAGCCTTCTCTCGGTCTCTCTGAGATGGGTTCAGACCTCTTCTACTACGGTTACGACAACAAGCAGAAGTCTCTCTGCTCTTACGATATCTCTGCTGAGTGCTACGGCTTCGGCTCTACTTCAGGTACTAATGCCGTAAATGACAACCACTGTCTCGACCAGTACTGGGAGCTCTTCTACGCAGGTATCGACGTGTGTAACAACGCTATCAAGTACGTGCCTGAATGTAAGGCTATCACTCCTGAGAAGCAGAACGCTTACCTCGGTGATGCTCACTTCCTCCGCGCACTTTATTACTCTCAGATGGTAGCTCTCTGGGGTCCTATCCCTTACAACTCTGAGGCTTTCGCTTCTACAAACAGCTCTCCTGTACGTGTTCCTGAGGCTCAGGTTTACAAGAACATCCTTGACGACCTTAAGGCATCTATGGATTACTTCACTAAGGGTAACGTAACTAAGGCTGCTCAGGCTACAGGTCTCGGTCGTGCTACTTACTACTCTGCAGAGGCTCTCTACGCTCGTGTTGCCCTCTACGCTGCTTCATGGCTTGGTGCTAACTCAGTGGAAGGTTATGGCAACCTCTATGAGGTGGCAAAGACTGCTGCTGCAGACGTTATCGCAAACTCTGGTGCTTCTCTCTACGATCGTTACACTGACACTTGGAACCTCAACAATGAGGAAGCTAACGTAAACAAGGAGAACCTCTTCGCTACTCACTACGGACAGAACGTAAGCGGCGACACTGAAAACTGCGCTCCTTACCGTTTCGCTGATAATGGTACAGGCAACTTCAACTCTCTCCTCACTCGTACTGGTTACAGCCGTGGTGGTTCTGCTATGCTCCTCATGTTCGTTTCTCTCTGGAACAACGGTGCTGCTGACCTCGGCGGTTCTGGCAACAAGAACACTTGTATCTTCCAGCGTGTAACAACTGCTGCTACAGGCCTCATGCCTTCTGCTACAACAGGTGCTAACATTGACTGTGCTGCTTACTACTCTCCATACGGACGTGGCTTCACTCGCTATGTACCTTCTCTCTACCTCTGGTCTGAGCTTGACAAGATTAAGAACACTGACCAGCGTTACAATGGTACTATGCTCTGCGAGTACAACTGTCCTGCTGAGCTCGCTGGCAACGCAAAGAACTATCCTAAGATGGGTGAGCAGACTGCTGTGAAGTATGATGATGCATACAAGGCTGACGGTAACTACTTCAATGGTGGTGTTCACGCTATCGTTTATGCTATGATGGACGGTAACTCTGCTGAAGGTAAGGCTCTCCAGGCTGAGGCTAAGGACAAGTATCGTCTCCAGTTCGCTTTCGGTGGTGACATCCCTGTTTACACTTCTGGCGACATGGCTACTGCTGTTCCTACAGAAGGTGGTAAGGCTGTTTCTGACGTATATGGTGACAACCGTTACAGCGATGCTAAGATTGAAGGTCGTCGTTCTTACCCAGGTATCAAGAAGTTCCTTGACGATCAGGTTAACGAGACTTACTCAAGCCTTACTTACGACATCTCTCCTCGCGACATCATGGTTCTCCGTCTCGCTGAGATGTACCTCATCAAGGCTGAGGCTGAGATGCAGACAGGCGACAAGAATGCCATCAATACTCTCAACGATCTCCGTGCTAAGCGTGCTATTGCTGGTGCTGACAACTCTATCCAGAAGGTTTACGGCGAATCAAGTGTTACTATCGAGACTATCCTTCGTGAGCGTGCTCTCGAGCTCTGTGGTGAGTTCCAGCGTTGGTTCGACCTCAAGCGTACACACACACTTATCGACTACGTTAAGGCTCGTAACGCTCAGGCTTCAAAGAACATTGCTGTTAAGCACTACTATCGTCCAATCCCTGTTACAGAGTTTGAGTCTGTACAGAACCGTGGTGATAACCCTGTTCAGCAGGATGCTAACGGCGTGATGATGTACAAGGAAACGGCTTCTACATTCTGGCAGAACCCTGGATATTAATCCTCTTTATTTATCTTAATAACAAGCCGCATCAGAGCATCTCTGGTGCGGCTTTATAGAATATAAAATTTTCTCCCACTTATGAGATCGGCGTTTATTATCTTTTGCCTTATGATTTATAATCTGGCTATTGATGCTCAGAATTATTCGTACCTTAACGACAAGCCAGTTGGCTTTGGCGAAAGAACAACTGGCGCCATCGGAGGCGAAATAATCGTTGTTAGCAATCTTGCAGAACTGGAAGAGGCTCTTGAATCCGGTAACAAAAATACCAGAAACATTACTCCAAAGACAATCTTTATAAACGGAAGAATAGAACTCACTAAGTATTTCCTCCTGCAATACGCAGAGAATAAGACTATCATCGGACTTCCCGGAGCATCGCTTGTCAACATCACACCTATCTGGAACACAACTGAACGCAACAATTATCCCGACGAAATTCCCGAAGGAGAGACTGCTCTGTTCACACCCAAGAATAGGACAGGCGTACTTTATCTGAAGCAATGCAAAAACATTATAATCCGAAACTTACACTTTGAAAGTGGAGGCGTGCTAGACATTGACGGTTTCGACAATCTTTGCCTTGACCAAAGCAGCAACATCTGGGTTGACCATTGCGACTTTCAGGACGGAACGGACGGGAACTTCGATATCACAAATCAGTCGGATAGTATTTCCGTTTCATGGTGCAAGTTTTGGTATGAAAAGTATGATCATGGTGTCGCAGGTTCGGGTGATGGTTCTTCATACCACGCGCTCAGCAACCTTATCGGAAGTAGCAATGACGAATCGCGAAAAGAACTTGACGGAGGAAAACTGAACGTCACTTTCTACAACTGCTTCTGGGCACAGGGATGTGCTTCGCGAATGCCGCTCCTTCGTTTTGGAAAAGTTCATTCGTTCAATTGCCTTTTCGATTGTCCGAATAATCCGAACATCCCAAAATCGTACAAATCAACAGCTCTTATGGCAGACATTGACTCTTACATTTATGCGGAAAACTGCCACTTCAAGAACGTAACAACGGTCTATAAGAAGATTAACAACGGTAGCATAAATATCGTCAACTGGAAAAGCGAGAAGATGTTTAGCCTTACTTATGACGAAGGTTTTCTGCCGTCTGACCACTACGACTATAAACACCTCCTTATTTCTCCCGATAATGTGGAAGAAATCGTGGGAGACGAAACAACAGGAGCGGGTCCTACCCTACCCATTTCTCTCCCTGAAACAAATGACATTCAAGCAATTAGACATCAAGAGAACGTCAACAAAAACTACGTTCAATGTCCCTTTACTTCTTATTTATACAACTTAAAAGGGCAAAGAAGTGCAGAAAACTCAAAAGGGATTTTCATAAAGAAAGGAGCAAAGTTTTTAAGATAATCACGCAAACATTTGCTTATTCACAAAGAAATGCTTAATTTTGCAGCATGATCCTAAAGAAACTGACCATACTAAACTACAAAAACATCGCTGAAGCCACGCTGGAAATGTCGGAGAAACTCAATTGTTTCCTCGGCCATAACGGAGCGGGAAAGACCAATGTCCTTGACTCGGTTTATTACCTCTCCTTCTGTAAAAGCGCGTTCTCTTCGGCTGACTCGCAGAACATTCGTCACGGCGAGCAGTTCTTCATGATTGAAGGCGAGTACGAAGACGAGAAGGGAGAGAAGGAAAACATCCAATGTGCCATGAAACAAGGCACTAAGAAACACTTCCGTCGCAACAAGAAAGACTATAAGAAATACTCCAGTCACATAGGTCTTATTCCGCTCATCATGCTCTCTCCTTCTGACAGTTATCTTATCGAAGGCGCAAGCGAAGACCGACGCAAGCTGATGGACATTGCCATCTCGCAATGTGACAACACCTACATTGACATTCTGAACAATTACAATAAAGCCTTACAACAGCGCAACGCTCTTCTGAAACTTGAAGAATGCGACACGGAACTCCTTGCCCTTTGGGAAGAGCAGATGGCACTCTATGGCGAACAGATCTATGCCAAGCGTAACGATTTCATTGAACAGCTCACGCCGCTCTTCCAGAAGTATTACGCCATAATCTCTGATGAGCATGAGCAAGTAGAACTGCATTACAAATCCCACTGCCAGCGTGGACCGTTGCTTGAAGTAATACAACGCGATAGGATGAAAGACCTTGCCGTAGGATATTCACTTCATGGCAGCCATCGTGACGACATTGAGATGCTCCTCGGCGGCTTTCCTATACGAAGGGAAGGAAGTCAGGGACAGAACAAGACTTACGTAATCTCGCTGAAACTCGCCCAATACACTTACCTCTACACCCACGGTGCAAGAACGAAGCCTATCCTTCTTCTTGACGACATCTTCGACAAGCTTGATGCCAATCGCGTAGAGAAAATCGTACAGCTCGTAGCGAGCAACGAGTTCGGACAGATATTCATCACCGACACAAACAGCGAGCGTCTTGACAAGATCATCCGTCGCCAAGGCTTTGACCACAAGCTCTTCCGCGTCCTTGAAGGTCATATCCAGCACAATGGAACCGCCGCAGTGGAAACGACGCCTCATGGCGTCGTT
>JAZRYU010000065.1:0-2745 GCA_045600885.1 Prevotella sp. | reverse complement strand
CTGAGAAAAGAAGAATACGATGAAACAATGTATGCCAGACAAAGAAAGAGCAAGGC
Source organism: Prevotella sp. (assembly GCA_045600885.1). Lineage (GTDB taxonomy): Bacteria > Bacteroidota > Bacteroidia > Bacteroidales > Bacteroidaceae > Prevotella. The sequence goes on along the minus strand of JAZRYU010000065.1, from coordinate 2,689 downwards.
TGAGAAAGAGCTCATTTACCTGAGAAGGAAACTAGAGAGATTGCAACTTGAACTCGATAATTGTAATCTGCAAACTATTGAAATATAGAATCTTGCAACCTTGTTATATAGAAGTACATTTCCACCAGCTCGCCTGTCCAAAGCGGATTTTGGCCGATGACGGTGTTGTCACCATCCGCCGCGCGAGTCCTAAAGCCCCAGCCTCCTGCCTGCTGAGCTCCAGCACCAAGCATCATGTTTATTGCCACCGTTCCTTTTGCCGAATCCTTCAGTTTCAGATTGATAGCCACGTCATCGGTCAGTTCTTTGCCTTGCAGCATCTTCACTGGTTGATGGTTTTCAAGCACCTGTACAGAGGCAACATCGGAAGCATTGATATTGTTCGTTGCTAGACCATAACGACCTTGCAGCAAATTCATTTCCTCTACATAGAACTCCTTAATATCCTTGCCATTGTATTTAATGCCTCCACTTTCTGACACTTCAATTCCTGGCATACGCCTTAGTACATCGCCGATAACTCGGTCGCCTTGCTTTTGGTAAGCACCAACGAGGTAATTAATGGTGTCACCTTCCTGCCTTATCTTCTGTGCCTTTATACTCACTTCCTCTAGTTCCGTAATCTCCTCCTTTACGGTAAAGTTGAGTTGCTGACTGCGGTTGGCAATCAAAAGCGTCTGAGTGCCAATACCGAGTCCCGAGACGGTGACAGTCACGGAATCGGCATTTGCTTCGAACCTCAGTTCGTAATTGCCCTTTTCATCCGTATCGGCGAAAGCAATCATGCTGCCACTATCTTTGGGCGAAACGGTCACAAAAGCATCCACAGCCTTGCCCTGATCATCGAGTACCGTTCCTTGTATGACAGTCTGCGCGGAGGCACTACTTATAGTTGCTCCTACAAGAAGGAGAAAGAGAGCGATTTTTTTGACCATGACAATAATAATGGTGGTATAGTCTTTATTGAGCTACCTTAAACTGGGCTCTATTATTTATTCCTTTTCCACAGGTTCGAAAACTTTCTTTTTGGGGGTTTGTCGGCCCTCAAGACTTGTCCATCCGATAGCTTCCCAGTAGTCTTCGTTATACAGCTTTTGTCGTTTCCAAATGCTTTCACGAGTTGATTTTGGATATAGATTGTCTGGGTACTGTGTTACTTCAAATGAACCATTTTCTATGGCTACTGCCTCCCATACATAGATCTTCTCAACATCTTGAACTTTCAAAATACAGCCAGGCAGACCGCCGAACTTCCAAGGGCCTCCCATGATAGGTACATCGGTGGCAAACCAAGCCTCAAAGTCACGACCCCGGAAATGACATGTTGCTTTCTGACACTTATGTCCAAGAATAGTCTGATGTTCATCTACTAATGTCCACTTCATCAATGGCCATTCTTCTGTGTATTGCCCGTTTTCGCGCTCTGCATAAAGTGGGAAGCATGCGTACTCAGTCATCTGTTTACCACGGATAATGTATTCAGAGAAAACCAGTTCACTCCAATTGTCGTCAAATTCCTTTCGTCCTCCCATAAACATATCCTTAGGTGCAGGACCATTGTACTTGTTCTTCTTCATCCATTCTTTGAGCTTCTTATCAGAAATGGCAAGGAATTCACTACTGTACTTCTTTACGTTCTTGCCTATCTCTAATTTGCCCAAATCGACATAGGTGTTTTCGTTCTTGATGTCTTTGGCATTCAGTGCATAGAGCACACGAATATTCGCTTGGTCAATAACAATACATTCATTAAAGCCACGCTTTTCACGTCTTGGAGTACGTCCGTTTTCCTTTGGTTGGGCACACACGATGCACGAGCAGAGTGCAAGTGCTAAAAATATAAGATTTCGTTTCATGATTGTAAATTTATATACTTTCAGTGGCAAATTAACACCTATTTTTCCATTGCACCTACTAAAACGTTAGTTTTTTCACTCGTTGAGCAGGACTTTAACCTATTTTATTAGTTGGAAAGGTCTTTCTGATAGGCGAGAACATCCAAGCCGTCACAACCGCCAAGGTGTTCAAGAACCATATCGATGCCCGTTTCCGTGCCGAAGGAATCCGCTCCAAGATGATTCTCCAAGTACACGACGAACTCAACTTCAATGTCTATCCCGAAGAGAAAGACCACGTCAAGAGCATCGTCATCGCCGCCATGCAAAGTGCCATCCAACTCTCCGTTCCCCTCATCGCCGACTTCGGCTGGGGCACTAACTGGCTTGAAGCACACTAAGGATACTGTTACGCGCATCCCTCACGAGGGTAACTTACTGGAGCGTAAAACATTGAAGGACCAAGCCATTTTTTGAAAGTCTAACATATTGAAGCGTAAGATGTTGAAGGTGCCGAAAGTACTTTTTAAAAAGTTTCGCGCGAGAGGAATGATTTGATAAACGAATACATTTCAGGAGAGTTTCAAAATCCACTTTCGGCACTTTCAACAATTTACGCACCAGTTAGTTACAAGGCCGTATCGGATGGGGTAGGAGAGTACCTTTCAACGCTCCATCGTACTATCTTTTTGCGTGATATGCTGCTGAAATATTTACGATTATGGTTTCCATCGCCTTCAATGAGCGGTCTTTTCCGTACCTGAAAATTGTAAAAAACAAAATGCGCAAATTCTGATTTGTAGTGAAAAGACACAAACAAAGATTGCTTTTTTGCCACACTTTGGGGATAGTGT
>JAZRYU010000064.1:0-5241 GCA_045600885.1 Prevotella sp. | reverse complement strand
TTATTCTATAGATTTCAGGAGAGTTAAGCATATCGCAATAATGATAGCGTAATTTATCAGCCACAAATGTAGTCCTATATGTAATATCTGTATTATGAGCAAAGTCATATATACAGTAATCCTGAAAACTAAAACCAAATCTATGCAGGCAATATATCATATCGCGAACCACCTGATTAATATCCTTTATATCTTGGCCACTTTCGTGATTGGTAATTGCCAGAGCTGCCATTTTTTTACCCGTAGTAAAATACTTGTGGTCAAAGATGTTATAGTACAAGATATAACAACGTTTCCAGAACTCGGAACTATCAGCTTTATACGAGAGCCAGTTCTCAAAATTAGAATTCAATTTCCATCTTGCAATTCTGGGCGAAAGTGCAAAATATTTTTCTTGTTTCATACGGCCTTAATTTTCATTGGTATAATAGTCTTCTTCTCGCCCCCAAAGTTTGGCAAAAGGTTGAGTTTCCATTTCCTCTTTGAATCTTAGAAGGTAATCTCTCCAAGAATATTTTGGTTCATAACCTAACTCAAAGACTGTCTTTTGTATATCCAAAACAAATTGAGTGCAATTCTGCTTTTCAGGACGGTAAGTGATTGATGATTTCCTATCCTTCGGTGAGAACACATCTACAATTCCACGGACTCGCTCCTCAAGGGTGCTCCCGCCACAGCCGACATTATATATACCTCCATCTACATCAGCAACAAGAGCTTTCTCAATTATCTGGAGAAAATCATACACACTTATTGTTTCAAGCAAACGATTTGGATCTCCCCATATTTCGATGGGTTCTCCTTTTATTGCCTTATAGATTAGCGCTCGATCAGACACAAGTACTTTTTTACCATCGGTATATGTATAAGGATTTGGATGATAGAGATAAATTCGAGACAAACGAATGATGAATCGCTTGATTCCATATTCTTTGTAATAATGCTCTATCATATCGCAAGCAGCATTTTTTGCAATTACATACATCCAGTGGTCACCTTCAGGGACTTGCCTTTGAGAATCTGCTGGAATTGGGACTTTAGTGCCAAAAAGGTGGTGGATATCAAACAATGTTTGCGGAAAGAGGATTCTCTCAGCACCGATTGTCCGTGTATATTCAAGAACGTTTAATGTGCCTTGAATAATAGACTGTACGTAAGGTGTAGCGGAAAAGCCCTTCATTACTGCTGGCAGCATACCTGCGAAATGAAGTACAGCATAGACGTTTTCTTGAGGAAGTTGACCAAAGTCTTCTTCATTTTCAATGTCAACAGAATAATAAGGCATTCCGTGATCAGCGAAGAAACCATTATCGTTTTTGCGATGGCCAACAGGAATCACGTCATATCCAAGTTTATGGAGATGTACGGATATATTTGCGCCTAAATTTCCGGTTGCGCCGAATACTACAACTCTTTTCATTGTTTAATCGTTTGGAGTTATTTTGTGATTTGACTTATAAATTACATATCCATCACGCTCATAGTTTGAGCGGCTTTCCTTTAGATTTTTGTTCTTGATTTCCCCTTCGACAAACCACTCGTTACCTTTCGCTCCTTCAAAGAAGGGGAGATAATGTTCAGTTTGCTTACATAAATAGTATATGCCCGAATAAGATGGTTCAGAAATCCGTATGGGCGATTTGTAAATGCCCAATGCTACTTCTATCATACAACGAAGATAATCAATGCCAGAACTCATCTGTACTAACTTATTGGAAATATCATCGCCTCCACCTCGTAAATTAACCTCTATCAGATACAAGTCTTCACCTTCATATTTAACTTCTATATGTGACGCGCCATTAGTATATCCTATAGTTTTTAGTAAATTTGGTATTACTTGCTCTATCTTTTTTTTCAAAGATTCTGATATTAAAGCAGGTTGATGGTGCCCCAATTCTACAAAATGTGGAGCAGAAGAGCTATCTTTATCTGTAATTTGGATGACCTTATGATTTCCTTTAAAAGAGATACTCTCAACAGATAATTCCTTACCTGTTATAAACTCTTCAACAATAATTTCTCCTTTTGAAGAATTGTGTGCATAAATAATAGCTTCTTCAAATTGCTTTTGACTTTCAACAAAGGAAACCCCGGCTTTTGCACTGCCAGAACAAGGTTTCACTACACAGGGATACAATCCCTCATCAATACCTTGGTATTTGTAATACTTAGGGGTCGAGAGTCCATCAACTTTGTCTGAGAGCTGTCGGACGAAGTATTTATCGTGCAACTGGTCGAGAACATGATAAGGTGTACCATTGAGTCCAAGTTTCTCTGAAACATAAGAAACCACCTCTGCAGTAAGTTCTGAGGCATTAGAAACAACACCATCAACGTGAAGACTCTGACACATTTCCACTACTTTGTCCTTTTCAACTATTGAAACTGGATGGAAGAAGTCAACAACATCCTTGCAGACAGCACCCTCTGGCCAAGCGAAACAATGCACCTCAAGCCCCATTTCTTTAGCTTTCAAACAAATGGGCATCTGTCCTGAAGAGGCTCCTATTACGGCTAATTTCTTACTCATTTTGTTACTACTTTCAGCCACTGGCTCTGGTTTGTTATTGCCTTCTCAAGTTCCTCCGCACTCTCAAACCTCAACACCAAAGTCCCTATCGCATCATTTGCCGCCTCGAATCCGTGAACTTTATCTTCGGGCTTCACCCAAAGGTCTTCTTCCACCACCTCAGCTGGAAGCGAAGGGTCTATCTGAAGACCGACAAATTCTCCATCGTTATCAGCGTGCAGGATAATCTCTGCCCAATGACCGTTGTACGGTTTTTGCTCGATTGGTTCTGGTTCGTCACCTACCATTGCACGGGCGATGGCGGTAATCATATCTACTCCCGTTGCATAACGAAGCATCTCACAAAGACGGTTGCCACCTCCACGAGGAGTGAGTTCCATAATATACGGCTTGTTATTAGTGCTAACACGAGTCTCGATATTCCAAACGGATGTCTTCATTCCAAGAAGGGTGATAAGCCGCTGAATCTCACTTGTCAGATATTCCTCTTCCTCCTTTGTGAATGTTGAAGGCCAAGAGTATGCAGCTGGAGTGTATGGGTTTGTGGCATTGGCATCGAACCTTTGGGCACAGAAGCTGACAAATTTCAGTTTTCCATCGTATGAATAGCTATCTGTATCGGATGAGCAGCCTTTCTTCTCCAGAAACTCCTCAATGATGATGTGTTCGCTGATAGTATATTTGAAAGCATACTCAATGGCAGCCATCAGGTGATTATCATCATCCACACGTGTGCAGCCTTTGCTACCAGCAGAATCAGTAGGCTTCACGATGAGAGGATAGTTGAACTTGTTGCGTGATTCCCAAGCATCTTCCTTGCTCGCAAACCCGAATGCCCAAGGTACATTGAAACCATTCTCAGTGAGGAATGCACGGAACTTGTCCTTGTTCTGGAGTATCTCAACGGATTTGTAAGGTCCGAATGAAGGAAGTCCCATCTGCTCCTGGACGTATGAAGCGGACACAACGCCAGGGTCGCAGGCAAAGGACATAATACCATCAATCTGCAATTCTCTCGCCTTGGCAAGAACAGCCTCCTTGTCGATGATGCTGACATTGCAGTATTCGTCACTATACTTGTGGGCTATGTTATTGGGCAGATAGTCAGCCGTAATCACATAATATCCCTGCTCGTGTGCGGCCTTGATGACCGGCAACAGGTATCGCAAGCCCCCAAGGAGCATTAATTTTTTCTGTTTCATTATCACTTCTTGATAATCAAATCAATGATTCTATTCAGGTCTGCATCTGAAAGTTCGTGATGCATAGGTAGACAGATAACAGAATCAGCCATTTTATGAGCATTCTGAAGGTTTGCAGGATTCGCGCTTTCAAGTCCACGATAAGTAGAAAACTCACTAATAAGCGGATAAAAGTACCTGCGACCAAGAATATTCGCATCCTTCATCTTGAAGTAAAGTTCATCACGAGTAATACCATATTTCTCCGCATCAATAAACATTGGAAAATAAGCATAATTGTGCTTAACACCGGGCATATCTTCAAAGAAAGTGACCCCTTCTATGCCTCTGAGCGCTTCACGATAGGCTATGGCCACCTTCTGGCGATTGGCAATAGCCTGATCAACCTGCTTAAGGTTCAGGAGTCCGTATGCTGAACGCATCTCGTCAATCTTAGAGTTAATGCCAGGGCCTACGACTGTAGTTTCATCTGCAAAACCGAAGTTTTTGAGATAATCTATACGCTTCTTGGTTTCCGCATCGTGCATTATCATTGCACCACCTTCGATAGTGTTATAGACCTTTGTGGCATGGAAGCTCAATGTGCTGATGTCTCCCCAGTTGAGAATGGGTTCGGTCTCAACATCAACATGCTTTGTAGCCTGAGAAGGATTAAGTGCATTGTTTGCTTCATCGAATGCGAGTCTATAATCAGATTCATTCTTCGGAATCTCAAGAGCAAAAGCATGAGCTGCATCGTAAATGACTTTCAGGCCATATTTGTCTGCTATGTCCTTGATGGCACGAACGTCACAAGGCTTTCCATAGCAGTGAACTGGCATTATGGCAGTTGTCTTCGGAGTGATGGCTGCTTCAACCTTGTTAGGGTCGAGGTTTCCAGTCTTTGGATCAATATCTACAAACACCGGTTTACAGCCGTTCCACCAGATGGAGTGAGTCGTTGCAACAAAACTGTAAGGGGTAGTGATTACCTCGCCTGTGATTCTGAGTGCCTGAAGAGCTGTGAGCAGAGGCAAGGTGCCGTTGGTGAAGAGGCTGATGTAAGGCACCTTCAGGTACTCTGCAAGAGCAGCCTCCAACTGTTTATGAAACTGACCGTTGTTGGTAATCCACTTGGAGTCCCAAATCTGCTGAAGCATCTCGTGGAACTCATCAAGATTGGGAAGTAACGGTGAGGTTACTGTAATGAGTTTGTTGTTCATATTGATTATGATCTATCTAATTCTTCTTATTTTCCTGTTTTGCCAAGGATGTTGGTGGAGTTGACCTCCTGCTTCATTTAATCCGCTTCGCGTCTTTTCTTCGTTCACGACTCGGCATAGTCAAAGCGAGCTTTGCCTCTGCTCTCGCTGCTCGCTCAGTTCATCGATTACTTTGAGCAGATACTGCCCATACTGGTTCTTTATCATCGGCTTCGCCAGCTCGCGCATCTTCTCCTCCGTAATCCACCCGTTGCGGTAGGCAATCCCCTCAAGGCAAGCTATCTTCAGCCCCTGACGCTTTTCT
>JAZRYU010000063.1:0-8389 GCA_045600885.1 Prevotella sp. | reverse complement strand
GAAATCATCAGGAATGATATTTGGATATGCCTCTCTAACATCTGCCTTCAACGCTTCCTGCATCTTGTCAATTATGGTAGGATCATCTTTGAACTGGGTGGTAAAGTCCGTAATGTCCAACTTTATTACAGGGAACTTGTTCAGATACTTTTCAAAAGATGGATCATGAGCAATCTCCAGATTCTCAAAGAGAGAGCGAGAATCGCACGAACGATCATAATAGGCACAAAGCATATTAGCCACCATGGATTTACCAAAGCGACGTGAACGGGTTACACAGCTACGGCAACGCTCTGTAAACAACGTTTCGTTGATAACTGAGATAAGCCCCGACTTGTCAACATATGTTGAGTTAAGTGCAACCCGGAAATCGTAATTACCTTTGTTTATATATGTGCCCATACGATGTCTTGATGAATAAAGATTGGAGGGTCTTGGCGACCTTTGGTCGCAAAGGTAATAAAAAAAGTTGGATTACTGTTCGTTTTATCTGCAAAACGAGTGATTTTTATATATCTTTAGTGCATTCCTGCGCTAAATCAAGGTGTTTTCCGCACATAATTAAGCGAAAAATTACATTTTTCCGTACTTAGGCAATCGTCAAGGAGATAAAAAAGGCAGGGGAATCTTGTTTAAGGCTGTTACATTTTGCTGATACGGATAGACGATTCTGGTTGATTTTGCAGAAATATTCTAACTCTTTGCCCTAAATATTTGCAAATAAAAAACTTTTTCTTAACTTTGCCGCAAATATTTATCTTATAAAAACAAAGTATGCCACAAATAAGCGACTTCTACGGAATTGTTATCTGGTTAAATTACAATGATCACATGCCACCGCACTTCCACGCATGGTATGGTGAATATAAAGTTATCGTTAACATCAAAGATGGTGTGGTAAAAGGTGAAATGCCAGGACGTGCATTACGTATGATACTTGAATGGTTGGACCTTCACCGTGAAGAATTGGAGGAAAATTGGGAATTAGCACAAAAGGGTGCAAAACTTCTAAAAATAGAACCTTTAAGATAAACGAGTTATGCAGGACTTTCTTGAAATAACTAAAGCAGAGTATATCGATGGCTATCGTCTGCGACTATACTTCAACAATGGTGAGATTAGGATTGCTGATCTTGAATCGTCACTTGTTGGAGAAATCTTTATGCCACTTCGTGATATAGAGATGTTCAAACGTTTCACAGTGAAGTTTGCTACCGTTACATGGGAGAATGAAGCAGATCTAGCACCAGAGTATCTTTATGGTATCAGTATAGCTGCGTAAACTCAAGGAGATGTTTATGACTATTTTCTTTCGGAATGGTTACGGAGTTATTGAAATAAAAAGCAGGGAAATTGGCTCTTACATCAGCTGTTTCAGCAATAGGAGAATAGCGATTTGATCGGCAGGCTTTTTCCATTTCAGATTCTGTGACTTTATCTGTCTCTTCAGCTTCTGTTTGCCGTCCTTGTCCAGCTGGTCATAGCATTCCTGCGGGATAGCGCGGAAAGCCTTCCCCTTAACGACGAAATAGTTTACGGTGTTTATAAGTAATTTCTGACCGTCGCTCTTCTTCAGGAACAGTTCCTTGTAGTTTTCGTTGAACTCGCCCGGCATGTGGATGGAGGCATAGTTCAAGTGTCCGTTCCAGTTTGCCCTTATGTTGGTCTCTAAGTTCTCTCTTGCGTAGAGGGCAAGGCCCTGGTTGTAGCCGTTGTCCATCGCGTCATAGTTTATGTAGGAGTGGTTCATGAGCATAGCATCCTCCTCTTCATAAATCTGCCGCATAGGCTTGCCGTCAACGAAACGATAAACCTCCTTGTCTATTATGGCACACTGAAACTTTGAGAGAGTGACACGGGCAATCTTTCCGCCAGAGTCTATGCAGTCTAATGACTGAGCACGGAGGTGGAAGTTCAGCTTCGCCATGCTTACGGTATCATTGTCGTAAACAACCACGCCCTTCTTGAAATCATCAAAGAGGTAAGGCCAGTTTGTGGTAGGCACATAGCGCTGTCTGCCACTGGTCTGAGCACTGGCAGCCGTGCATAGCATCAGGAGGAGAAGGAGAGGAAGCAGGGCTTTCCTGGAAGTTATATTCATAATGGTAAGTGAATGGAATTATTAGTGGTAATCTGGCTGCAAAGATAACACTTTTATTTTGTACCAGCCAAACAATAGTCTTAAAGATTGTTAATTTTACGGGAAAGTGCTGATAATTTTGTAATTTTGCCGCCGTTTTGCGTTCAAAGTAACCGTATGAAAAAGGTATTAGGAATATTTGCCCTCTTGCTGCTATTCTCTGCTGCGGCAATGGCACAGACTACAATTAATGGTAAGGTAAAAGACAAGAAATCGGGAGAGGCTCTCTCGTTCGTAACCGTCGTTCTCTCCAGTCAGGGCAGCACAACACCCCTCAAGAACGATATGACCGACGAGGCAGGAACCTTCAATATCACTGGTGTTAAGAACGGACAATACACCGTCAGCATCTCCTTTATGGGCTACAAGCCTTTCACTAAGAACATCACAGCCAACGGTAGTAAGATCAACCTCGGCACAATCAGTCTTCAGGAGGAGGCTACTGCGCTGAAGGAGGTTACCGTGACCGGTCAGCGAAGCAACGTGAAGCTGGAGGTTGACCGCAAGAGCTTCGATGTCTCTCAGGACATTGCCAACGCTGGCGGATCAGCATCTGAGGTGCTGGAGAATATCCCGTCGGTGGAAGTGGATCAGGACGGAAACGTCTCTCTACGCGGCAATTCAAGTGTGGAGGTATGGATAAACGGTCGTCAGAGCGGACTCACTTCTGACAATCGTGGCGACATCCTCAAGCAGCTCCCTGCCGAATCAATTGAGAAGATTGAGGTTATCGACAATCCTTCCTCAAAGTTCTCTGCCGAAGGTTCTGCCGGCATCATCAATATCGTGCTGAAGAAAAACCGCAAGGCTGGCTACTACGGCTCTGCTTCCGTAGGTGGTGACACTCGCGGCGGTGCTAATGCCAATGCCAACATCAACTACAACAGCTCTAAGTTCGACGCCTTTGCCTCTATCGGTTATCGCCACATGCAGAACAAGGGTAAGTCGGAGAGTGAGCAGCATAACTATGACGTTGATGCCAACGGCAACCGTCTGAACGAGACTACCTGGTCACAAAATTCAACCACCAACGAGAACATCGGCAACAACATCTTTGCCCGTCTCGGCGGCACATGGCACATGACCGATAAGGACGACCTCGGCTTCTCCACAAACATCATGAAGGGAGCCCACAATCGCGACAACCAGACTCCTTACCACTACGGAACAGCCGCAAGTGCTAACCCTCTGAGTAGTGCCCTGAGAGACACCCGCACGCAGTATCGTAGCGTAACGAGCAAGGGCGATATGATGATGCAGAACTATGAGCTGAACTACCGTCACACATGGTCGGCCACTCATCTGCTTGACTTCGTGGCAAGCTATTCAAGCTGGGGCGCAAACAATAAGTCGTACTATCGCGACTCTATAAACTACTTCTCTCCTGCTCAGCCTACTACTTACGCTTACACCTTTGAGCCTTTCGACATCAAGAACCACAACTGGGAGGTGCGCTTGGACTATGAGAACCAGATTACCGACTGGTTTAAGTTGGAGGCTGGCTACAACGGCACATTCTCTTCAGAGAACACTCCTAACGAGCAGTGGACAGCGAGTAATTGGAGCGGCGACGGTGCTGTTCTCAATGCGCCATACTACAACCGCTTTCTTTACGACAACAATATCCACGCCCTCTACGCTACGACATCCTTCAAGGTCACTCCGAAGTTCTCCCTCATGGCTGGTCTTCGCGGCGAGCAGTGGACTGTAAACACAAAGACTTACCGCTGGAACACTGCCAAAGGTGCTGAGGAACTGGATAATTCCACAGTCTTCAAGAAGAGTTTCTTCCAACTCTTCCCAAGCCTGTTCCTCTCTTATCAGCTTACGGAGAAGGATCAGCTTCAGCTGAACTACACTCGTCGTCTGCGTCGTCCTCATGGCGGAGAACTTAACTCCTTCATGAATACCAGTGATGCTGCAAGCGTACACTACGGTAACCCTGAGCTTACACCGGAATTCAGCAACTCCTTCTCTCTGAACTATCTCCGTCAGTGGGGCAACCACTCTGTTCTCCTTAGTGCTTATTACCGCAACACTACAGACGTGATGAGCCATGTCTCTTACACACTCCCTTCTCAGTATGCAGACAGCCGCGTCTTCCAGACTACTATGAACCTTACAGAGAGCACTAACGCAGGTCTTGAGCTCACGATGAAGAATAAGTTCTTCAAGATACTTGACCTTACAACGAACGTCAACCTCTACAACCGCCACGTCTCAGGCTTTGACTATGACACTACGGAACCTCTCCACGGCGAGAAGATTCATGCACACGATGAGGCTGAAGACCGCTTCACATGGAATGCCCGTATGCAGGCTTCGCTCATGCTTCCTCAGGGCTTCTCTTTCCAGCTCAGTGGTCGTTATCGCTCAAAGCAGATTGAGGCTCAGGGCTATACAAACGCAAACTTCGTTATGCAGGCTGGTCTGCGCAAGACCTTCGCTCGCGACTGGACAGTGGCAGTTAACTGTCGTGACCTCCTCAACACCCGTAAGCGCGAATCCTTCACCGATACTGCCGGCTTTACCCGTCATGCCCTCAACCGCTGGGGCGGACGCAGCGTAATGGCTACTCTCACCTACAGCTTCGGTAACAGCAAGCCTAAGTTCGACAAGAAGAAAATGCGCGAACAGGACGGCGAAGGCCATGAAGAAGGTGGCGGCTACGACGGATATTCTATTGGTGGCGAGTAAAGAAAATTTCTCGCAAAAATATTCGCAAAATCCTACATTCCTACATAAAATCTCTGCGAACCCCAGTGTTTATCGGGGTTCAGCAGCTATGTAGGATTTATGTAGGATCCATGTAGGATAATCATCCTACATAAATTTCCTGAAAAAACTAGACATTGTCCAGAAAAAGTTGACATGTAGGATATGTAGGATCTATGTAGGAAGGAAATCTATCCTACATAGATATAACTTGCTGATTATCTGTAAGTTATGGTCTGGCTATGTAGGAATGTAGGATTTATACCGGAAAAATCTGGTTCTGATTCAATTTAGCTGGTAATCGTCCCAGCTTGCCACTTGCCCGGCAGATTCTTAAGGAAAATTTTTGGTGAATATATAGATGTTGTCCCCGAGATGTAGGGCGAAGATTTCTGAGCCGCGATTCAGGTTTTTGAGGCGCAACGGCTCGGAAGGTTTAGCTCGGCGGTGCAATGGCTCGGAAATCCTCGCCCTACAAGAAAAAGTCAATAATGGTTTCCAAAATTTTAGTAACTCTAAGGGATTTTTTTGTGTTCCTTAAGGAATTTTTTTGTATTCCTTAAGGGATTCTGTCGCTAAAAGCAAAGGGAAATCCGCAAAAAACTTGACATTTATTTGGCGTTTCAAAGAAAAAGTCATAACTTTGCACAGGATTATGTGCGTAAAAACAGACAGAAACAATAAAACGGAGTAACATCCGTTAGATATTAAAGCCTGGTGCTCATCATGGCTGCGGACATATTGGAAATAAAAAAGCGTTTATGGACGCTTGTTGTAATCCACACTGGCATATTCAGCCTTAGAACGTGTGATTTTCTTGCGTTTTTGCTACATTTCCTTGACAAAAATTAGATTTCTATACGGAAATTCCTACCTTTGCACGCGTAACCTAATGCGTACGTATGTAAAGAAATTTACATCTGACAAAAGACTTTACAAAAGGAGTCTTTCTGTATTAAAACTGCAAAACAATGACAAGCGATGAATTTGTAGAACTCTGCAAATGCGGCGAGACAACGACAGTACAATACAAAGAGTGTTTCACTTCTCAAACGAAGATAGCACAGGAGATGGTGGCTTTCGCCAATACACATGGCGGAGTCATCCTTTTCGGTGTGCAGGACAAGACAGGTGAGATGCTCGGTCTTACCTTCAAGCAGCTACAAGATACAGGTTTGGAGTTGGGAAACACAGCAAATGAACAAGTGAAGCCAGCCATCTACATTGAAACAGAAGTCGTAAAAGTAGATGAGAAGCGCTTCCTCGTATGTCAGATCAAAGAAGGTAAGGGAAAGCCTTACAAAACCAATGATGGTTCTATATGGGTTAAGCAAGGGCAGGATAAGCGAAGAGTAACAGACAATGCCGAGATATTGTCGCTTTTCCAAGGTGTAGGTGCTTACAAAGCAGACAATGAAACAGTTCCGAACACAAGCATCAAAGACCTTGAAATGGCATATATTAATGACTTCTTTGATCGTCAGTATGGGCAGCCAAAAGAGAGCTTTGGCAAGCCTGTAGAGAGCCTTTTGCAAAGTCTTAGCATACTTGGAGACAATGAAAACGTTACTCGTGCCGGACTTCTGTTCTTTGGTCAGAAGCCTCAGCAATACGAGCATACATTTGTTATTAAGGCAGTCAGCTTCGTTGGCAATGAGATAAGCGGTAGCGAATACCGAGACAGCCGTGACATCACGGGCACTATACCACAAATGTTTCGTGATGGAATGTCATTTCTCAAAGCAAACCTGCATCACCTTCAGAATGGGCAGAACTTCAACCGCCCAGGCATACTGGAGATTCCAGAGGTTGTATTAGAGGAACTATTGCAAAACGCCCTTGTGCATATTGACCTTCTGGTACCTGCATACATCAGAATACTCGTTTTTGATAACCGTGTAGAAATCATAAACCCTGGTTCTCTGTACGGCGGTCTTACCATAGACGAGATGCTAATGGGCATATCCAAGCAACGCAATCCGCTGTTGGCTGATTTCTGCGCTAAGACTATGATATACAGAGGTCTTGGCAGCGGCATTCGTCGCGCATTGAAAGAAAATGTAAAGATTGACTTTGAATGTGTTGGCGGTCAATTCAAGGCTATTGTATGGAGAACTGAAAAAGACGCAGATGGGTTGGTTATAAATGACCAAAAGTTGGGTGTAAACGAGGAAAACTTGACTGTAAAGTTGGTTGTAAATGGCAAAAAGTTGACTGTAAAGGTTGGTAATAACGATGAAAAGTTGGTTGTAAAACTCAAAAAGTTGGGTGTAAATGCAGAAAGGTTGGGTGTAAATTTGACTGTAAATCGTCTTGAGATGTTAAAGATGATCCTTCAAGATCCAACAATCACGAGATTAGAGATGGCACAAGCCATAGGCATCAGTTCAACCGCCATTGACAATAACCTTGAGGTCATGCGCGACAAACTCATCCGTAGAGTAGGCTCCGATAAGTCAGGCATTTGGGATGTAATCCTTGAATAGAATTAATAAAACAACAAAACAATAAACCAGCGGTTCGTCCGTTATATATAAAAAGCCCGATGCTCATTATGGCGTCAAACTGATTGAGCAGACATATTGGAAATAAAAAAGCGTTTATGGACGCTTGTTTTTGGTAATTCGAAACTACCACTTTCAGAATTAACACCAAAGAACAAGACGGAAGTAGATGCTGCGCTTGGATAATATCCCAGCAGTGTGTGCCGAGGGCTAACCATGCCCTTTGTACACACATTTTGGGTATATATTATATCCTAACGTAGGTATCTTTCTGCAAGTTTAGGTGTTAAGGCTGTGGTAGGCCTCGAATTACAAACGAGCAGAAATAAGATACCTACGTTTTTTGTCCCCTAACTATAGTTTCGCAAGCTTCGCTCGCGAAGGCTAAAGACCACAAACTACAAAGTAAAGACTACTAACCGTTTGCTTCTGGGTATCGGCAGACACAACAAAAGTGATATGCGTTACAGCATAGAAACCAGAAGAGTTCCTCTCCAAACGTGGAGCAAGGCATCGGAGAACTCCAGCAACTACTGCTGGGGAGTATCTCTCACGCCCGATAACAAGGAACTCCGTAAAACAAGAATATACGTAACTACTCAACAGATAATTATATAACAAAGATTCAACCAAATTCTACCAAAATCATCTGTCCTTCAAATCTCATTCATGTTTCAGTATATACCTCTTTCAATTAGGTCGAATTTGGTAGAATCATTGTTTATTAGATACAATCAATTGATAGTTTACAGATAAAATAAGGCCGCAGTTCCTATAAACTGCAAGGCTCGTGCCAACGAATACAATGAAACTTGTTTCAATTGTTGAGTGCCGCCGAGGCAAGGCAGAGCCAAATTCGACAGAGTGTAAGACGTCATTCTCTAACTGCTATAGGGCACAGAACGAAGCGTATAAAGAGAGTGAGAGCCTGAAAATGGGTAAATGGATTGTGTGTCAGTGAGTTGCGAGGGAATGAGGGTGGAGAGCTCCAAAAACGAAATGTTTACATAGGCTTAATTTTGGTTTACGT
>JAZRYU010000062.1:0-2004 GCA_045600885.1 Prevotella sp. | reverse complement strand
TCCTTCGGGCGGTATATCTTGATGAATTTCTCGCCTTTGTAGCCGAAGATGGGTGACTCCTGGGTGGAGGTGTAGCAATAAGGGCCTTTCTCACCGACACTTTCATAGGAGTCCAATGATACCACATCATATTTCATCAGTATTTCCGGCATAATGCCGTACCGCTTCCAGTAGTCAAGTTCCGTAAGTGAGAAATGCTTCTCTACGAACTTGTACTTTCGGGGTTGTTCTTCCTTCTGCGTTGATGGCACAGAAGGAATTGGAGTAGGTTGTACCATGGTTGGCTTATTCTTAGGAACGAAAGGTGTATCTCTGCCATCCACGTCGATGCAGAGATTCAGATCACGGTTGATAGCCTCCAATACCATGCGAAACTGAGTCTTGCAATCCATGTTGAGACATCCAGCTGCAAAGCGGAAGCAATCACCCTTCATGTCACCGCCCTGGTCTTTATACAGGTAGGTGTGCTTCTCTTCCGAATAGAAGTAACTGCATGAAGGCTTCGTGTCGTTATATTCTGGGTTGAGGAAGTTCTTATGGGGCTTCTTGCCTCCAGAGTAGTACTCAAAGACAGTACGACCGCTGTCGGTGAGCCTTAGAATTTCCTCTTTAAGTTCTTTCGTTTTCATAGCCTAATCTTTCACTTGTTGATGACCTGAGTTCTCGACATTCGTTTTATACCATTCCTGCAACCTCTTGTAGGCTGCGAAAGGATTGAATGTTCGTGCAACGAGCCTGTTGTTGGCAAGAGCCTCTATCAGGTCATTGTAGCTATACACAACATTTCTTTGACCTTGGGTAATGTGCTTGATACACTTTTTGTATCTCCACTTGGCAAGAGTAGATGGGCTTATCTGGAACAGCCTCACTACATCATCCTTGGTGAGATATACGTCAGCCACCTTCTGTGATTGGTGTGTATTCTCTTTGCTAGAACCCTTGTTACAGTCTTTTGCATCCTGATTTCTCAGGAGTATTTCATGGATGTCCGTTACGACATCTCTAATTTCCCGTAGGAGCTTATCGCCCTCTGGCGGTGCGTTCTGATTTGATTTTTCTGTCATACGACCATATTTGTATTGAACATTACGGACATAAAAATGCCCCACAACCATTTTGATTGTGAGGCAAAATTACAGAGTATGATTCAAACCATTTATTGGAACTATTGGAGCTTACAATACTTCCAATCTTTTTTTTGTTTATTTAAGTGCTCAAACAGCAGCAAATCTATTTCTTAGATTCCTTACTGCGCTCGGCACAGTAGATAGAGCTTTCAATATATCACGCTCGATATTTCGTTGCTTTCCACTAAGCTGCTTAGAGCTGTAGTCATCGAACTTGTGCACCGTTGCACTGAGGTTGTTGACCTTCATTTTAGCTCCAGAAGTAGTGAGAAGCATTCCGTGCTTGCAGATAGTTGAAGGCCAACTATGTGATAGGGCTCCAGCTGTAAGAATGATGTAGATGACCAGCCCAAGGTCAACATTCCTTGCATATGGAGGAATCATGTATTTGCATGAAGGCTTGCCTGTAGTAAGAAGTTTCATCAAGTCGTCAGTAGAAATGTCAGGACAAAGTAATCTGTGTTTGCGGAATACTCCAGCTATCGCGTCCTTTGCTTCCTGAGGATAGTCTGCAATTGGTAGGACATCCTCCGAACGATTCTTGCGCACCAGATCCTTTACTCCGAGCACATTGTACTTAGCGATCATGCTGTCTGCATCAGACTCCCCGAAGGTCGGTTTGGTAAAGAACTTCTTCGTGAACTCCCTGTTTTCAAGGATGTGCTTCACCTTATCCCTGTCGGTTGCTTCCTGTAACAGATCGTCGTAGGTAGCACCTTCATCAAGGAAGATGGGCATGTTGAGCCGTACAAGAAATTCTTCGACGAAAACCTTGTAGCTAATGCTGTGGTTAATGACTCGGTGACGGTAGTCCTCATAGGCTTTTATGAGCCACTTTACCGCACCATGAACCTCCGTTGCGTCACATTTAGACGCA
>JAZRYU010000061.1:0-3473 GCA_045600885.1 Prevotella sp. | reverse complement strand
CAAACGCGCCATGAAGGTGTATGTTGATGGAAAACGTATTGTAAATTATCCAAGTATCAAGCGACAGCCTACTTGGTTCGCCTTCCGCGTACCATTCAAATACAGCAATCTTACATTCATCAAGAATGTAGTTTTAGCTCAAGGTGCGGTGGCGCTCTATGACAAGAATGCTCAAGATCTCGTGGCTAAGCAGATGGAAGAGACAGGTAAGTTCGTGACCAACAACATCAACTTCGAGACAGGTAAGGCAACACTCCTTCCTGAGTCTATGGAGGAAATCCAGAAGGTTGCTGACTACATGCTCAAGAACAAGAACGTTCGCTTCGAGGTACAGGGACATTGCGACAACCAGGGTACAGACAAAGTCAACGACCCTCTCTCTCAGGCACGTGCAGAGGCAGTAGTTGCAGCTCTCGTTAAACTCGGTGTTGACGAATGGAACCTTCGTGCAGTTGGTAAGGGTTCACACGAGCCAATCGCCGACAATAAGACAAAGGAAGGTCAGGCAAAGAATCGTCGCGTCGAGTTTATCAAGAAGTAAGTAAATACGATTTTCTTTCCCTCTCCTCATTCTTTTTTTACAAGGAACAAGGAGGGGAATTTATCTTTTCAATTAACAAATCAATATAGAATATTATGAAAAAGTTAATAATCGCTTTAGCATTGGCTGCAGTAAGTCATTTCAATGTTTATGCTCAGCTGACACAAGATGCAGTAATCGCAATGTGCCCTGGACTTCCAAGTGAAGAGTCTATGATAGAATGGGCAGGTAGACCAGGTATAGGTTTAGAACCTTACTATGAAAAATTTCATGAAGCTATGAACAAGGTTAGGGAGAAATATGTGGAGATGAAGGCTAAGACCCATCCTAATCGTAAGGCAGAGGAGGCCGCCAGCAAAAGGAAGATTGAAGGCACTAATGTAACCGTAGGACAGCTTGGGAATATGTCCGATGCACAGTTAGAGGCAATGGCTAAACAGGCTGTGAAAGGTCGTCTCGGTAATCTTGGCGTCAGCATGGCAGATCTTGAAGCTGTACAGAGTGGCAAGATGACAGAAAAGGAACTTGCAAACAAGATGATGGCAAAGGCTACTGGAGGTCTTACCGTGAGCGATGTGGAGTTTATTGATAAGAACAACATGTCGCCAGAAGAGATAGCCCAGTTCATGCAAATGGCAGGTATCAGCGAAGGTGTACAGGCTGCAGCTGATAAAGGAAAGAAAGATGCCGCAGTGATGGCTAAGGTTGGTCCTCTTCTAGATAAGGTTGGTAGACTGACGAGAAGACTGAATGAAATCGGTGAGAAGACGCACAACCTACGCCTTGAAGCACGAACCGCAGGAATAGACCTTTGGAACCGCTCATACAAGCAACGTGTTGAGACTCTTGAGAAGGAACTTGAAGCCCTGGGGGGATATGATGAGATGAATATTGATAAGGAACACAACAGAAAAGTGGAAATAAAGCAGAAGCAGTGGGATATATATATAAAGGAATATAACAGCAAATATATTCCTCTCTGGCGAAATGCCATCATAGCAAGTCTGAATGTAATTACGACTGAGATTCCTCCTGTTGATAAAGAGTTGAGAGATACCTATGCTGAGTTATATAAACTGACGGGCGATTCTCAGTTTGATGCTCTTTCAAAGCTTCCTGCAGAAATTGCCGAAGAATATATGGCTCAGGCAGAACTTATCGACAGGTATGACGATTATAAATAGAATATATATTGAAGAATCTCCTTATTGCTGTTATAGCACTATTCTTTATCATTCCTTTTGCTTTGCATGCGCAGAAGCCAATGGATCTGACTATCAAGACTCGCATTGATAGTACATACGTCTTTGCCTTCAACTTAACAGAATCCCGCTCTGCCAAGGGCGGCATCTGGAACGTGAAGACTGGCAAGGCAGAGACTCCGCAGAACTACACCCAGATAAAGAACGACACCATCGAAGGTAGGCCTGTCATAAGGCTCTACCGCGAGGTGGTGCCTGGCAATCATCTATTGAACAGATGGGAAACATGGGTGATGAAGGAAGGCAAGTGGCTTAATGCTGAAGAAGCAGAAAATGAACCTATGGAACAAAAGCAAGACGAATGAAAAAGTTTTTCCTTTTACTATCCGTTCTGTGTACAACATCGCTTTATGCACAGCGTATGACGGTTGTTGACATAACCAATATTATGCAGTACGTAAATGATGATAGCCTGACGTATCAGGTGGCTGTATCGGAGAGTTTTGCCAACAGCGAACGTGGGCAGGAACTGCTATCGCGTGTGAAAAAGTGTGAGTTGTGCGCCGCAAAAAATATTGGCATCAGGATACAAGAAAGACTTAATGCTCACGACTTTGGGGCAGATGTGGACGATAAACTCAACTCAATTATTGCCGACCTTCAGCAGGCAAAGAAACAGGGAATGATTTCTGCAGAGGATTTTGCCAAGTATAAAGCAGAAAATGAGAAGATGTTTGGTGAAACCAAGGATGCTGTGACCGAAGAACAGAAGAAAAGTCGTGAAAACCCCGTAAAGAATCTGTATTCAGAAGCAGAACTCAAGATGCCTGAAGATCCTGAGGCCCTTGTCAAGGAATTGTGCCGCTATGCAGTAGGAGGCCGGTACTATCGCGAGGTAAAGGGTATGGGAAAGGGAATGGCTTGCGTGACTAACGGCAGACCGAACGATTACACATGGGGTGTCATCAACCTGTTTGACCAGGAGATATTCCCACAGCAATATTCACTTCATGGCTACACAGCCACCAACGATCTTCTGGTACTGGAAAAAGAGGGGGCACAATATGGATTGTTCCACTATAATGGAGAGTGCGTTATCCCTTTCCAGGAAAATAGTATGAAGATACAGCTCTACCATGTGCTCATGCATACGCCCTTTGGCGATAAGGTGATTGACAAGAACGGAAAGACACTGTTCAGTTATCCTAAAATTTATGCTCGTGATGGCATGTGGGAAGTCCAGTACAAACCTTTCAATTGGGGTGTGGTCGCCGATGACGGTA
This sequence comes from Prevotella sp., assembly GCA_045600885.1. Classification (GTDB taxonomy): domain Bacteria; phylum Bacteroidota; class Bacteroidia; order Bacteroidales; family Bacteroidaceae; genus Prevotella. The sequence goes on along the minus strand of JAZRYU010000061.1, from coordinate 447 downwards.
CTATACTCATTCCGCTGAAATATGGCATGATATGGAAATGGGAACTTGAAGGCACCGAGTATGTGGGTGCTTTCTATACAGAAGATAGTTATGATTGCGACCTCTATGATCCCAATACATGGGAACTGGTTGGAAAGCATATAAGAGGTAACATTATAAAGAACAAGTAACACAAGGGGGCGTGTCAAAGTAGCTGACATGCCCCCTTTTACTTCACAACGACAGATTCCTTTTCGCAATGGGAATTATACTCTTGCAAGAGATTATCATCGTAAAGCAATAGAAATGGCTGTTAGCCAGCATTTCTTTTTTATGAAGCACGAGTTATGCTCTATATCCCTTGTGTCTTTTCGGAATGCTACGAGAAGTTCTGATTGTCTTTGCAGCGTGTAGCCAGCAACGGAGTCGGAAGTTCTCGTCCTCCTCATCCTTCTTGCGACCATCCCA